>NZ_JBVJKR010000001.1:0-217700 GCF_055585125.1 Nonomuraea sp. NPDC054003 | reverse complement strand
CGAAGAGAGGTCCCGAGATCCGGCCGAGGCCGCCGCGGGGCGGGCCGGGTGGGCGTCGAGGAGAGACTGCGGGGGGTCGCCTACGGTGATGAGGAGGCCGCCGGCCGCGGCGAAGTCGGCGAGCCTGGTGGCGACGTCCTGGTCCAGCTCCGTGACGGCGGGCAGGATGATCGCGCGGTAGGCCTCGGTGGACACCGTGAGGCGACCGTCCGCGACGGTCGCCCGCTGTACCGAGTCCTCGTCGATGACGTCGGCGTCGAGGCCGAGCCGGTCGAGGACGCCGGGACGGGTGGCGAACCACGCCATGTCGCCGACGATCTCCCGGTAGACCTCGTCGGCGCGGGCGGCGGCCGCGTCCACGTGGCCCGTCCCGGTGCCCGCCTGCGCGGTGGCGGTGGGCAGCAGCACGGCGACGTCGCAGGCGTGGCGGCCCTGCGACAGGACCGCGCACAGACGGGTGACCGCGTCGGCGAAGACGCGGTGGTGACGCCAGTAGGGCTGACGCCAGTCGGTGGACGGCGGCGCCCACTCCCACCAGCCGCGCCGGGTCGTGTAGTAGACGGCGTGCGGGTTGTAGAGGGTGGCGCCGGCCCGCAGCCAGGGCAGCAGCCAGTCGAGGGTCTCCTCCAGCGTGCCGCCCCACCCGCTGGAGTGGAAGGCCTCGATCCAGGTGCGCGGTCTGCCGTACAGGTGGGCGAGCGAGGCATGCAGGCGGGCGTCGCCGTGGTGGTCGGAGCCGGGCGCGCCGAACCAGCGGTGGGTGCCGGCGTAGTCGGCGTACAGCTGCACGCCCGCCACCGGGTGTCCGGCGCGGGCCGGGTCCTGCTGGTCGCAGCCGTTCACCAGGCCGTGCCGTTCGTGCCAGCGCGCCAGCGGCCGGAAGAACGCCTCCTCGGCGAGCTCGGCGCGGGTGCGCTGGTAGGCCAGCCAGTCAGGGTCCTCGATCGTGAACGGCTCGCCGCGGCGGGCCAGGTGCTCCTCGGCGAAACGGGCCGACCAGGTGGGCAGGGTGGGCAGCTCGTCCTGGAAGGACCCGGCGATCACCCGGCCGAACCAGTGTCCCACCCGCCGCTCGAACTCGCCGTGCACCTTGTCGAGCAGCACCGCGCACGCCTCGGGCGACAGGTAGTCGAAACCGCGCGAGGTCACGGAGCCGTCGGGGGCCAGCCACTGACCGGCGAACTCCGGGCGCTCCGCCACCAGCCGCGCCTGCAGATCGGCGCCGGAGAAGCCGAGCTGGTCGTAGAACCACAGGCGGGCGCCCAGTTCGGCGGCGTCGGCGCAGACCCCGTCGAGCAGCTCCCACCACGCGTCCGACATGAAGGGCGGGTCGTCGGCGTCGGCGCCGAACGTCGGCCCCGAGGGCGCCAGGTTGAGGATCACCAGGTTGCGCACCCCACCCGCGACCAGGCGCTCCATCTGCCAGCGCAGCCGGTCGCGGCGCAGCGGCTCCCCGCTCCACCACCAGATGGCGGCCGGGGAGAACTCCGGGGGCGGCTCCCGCAGCAGGTCGTGGACGTTCATCCCTTGAGTCCGCTCGCGAAGCCCTTGATGACGTAGCGCTGCAGCGCCAGGAACACCAGCACGATCGGCAGCGCGCCGAGCACCAGGCCGGCGAAGACCAGGCCGTGCTGGGAGACGTACTGGCCCACGTAGGCGAAGACGCTGACCGGGACCGTCTCGTAGCCGGAGCCGCCGAGGTAGATCAGCGGCGTGAAGAAGTCGTTCCAGATGAAGACGGCGTTGAGGATCAGCACCGTGCCGGTGATGGGCCGCAGCAGCGGGAAGACGACCCGGGTGAACGCCACGAGGTGCGAGGCGCCGTCGATCTGGGCGGCGCTGGCGTAGTCGCGGGGCAGCGCCCGGATGAAGCCCGTGTAGAGGAAGACGGTGAAGGGCAGCTGGATGCCGGTGTAGAAGAGGATCATCCCGGCGTGCGTGCCGATCAGCCCGAGCTCGGTCACCAGCTGGTAGAGCGGGATCATGCCGAGCTGGAACGGCAGCACGATGCCCAGCAGGAACAGGATGTAGAGCCCGTACCCGAGGCGGGTCTTCACCCGGGCCAGGAAGTACGACGCGAACGAGCCGAGCGCGATGAGCGCCACCAGGCTGACCACCGTGATGACCGTGCTGTTCACCAGCGAGGGGCCCAGGGCCGCGGCCGTCCACGCGCTGGCGAAGTTGTCGGCCGTGGGCGGGTCCGGCAGGGCCAGCGGCGACTGCGAGATCTGCGCGGGGTCCTTCAGCGACAGCGACACCAGCGTGTAGACGGGGAACATGAACGCCACCGCTGCCGCGATCATCACGATCTCGAGCAGGAAGGTCCTTCTCATACGGTCACCTCGCGGTTGCGCAGGTAGTAGACCTGGACGAGGGAGACGGCCGCCACGAACAGGGCGAGCACCAGCGCGATCGCCGTGCTGTAGCCGAACTTGCCGAACACGAACGCCTGCTTGTAGAGCACCGTCGACAGCGTCTCGGTGGCGTAGCCGGGGCCGCCGTTCGTGGCCGCGAAGACCTGGTCGAACAACTTGAGCCCGCCGATCGTGGACAGCATCAGGTTGATCGTCACGGCGGGGGCCAGCAGGGGCCAGGTGACGTACCGGAAGCGCTGCCACGTGCCCGCGCCGTCGATCATGGCGGCCTCGTGCAGCTCCTTGGGCACGCCCTCCAGCCCGGCCAGGAAGATGACCATGGAGTATCCGGCGTACTGCCACACGACCATGCCGGCGATCGACCACAGCGCCACCGACGGGTCGCCCAGCCAGTCCACGCGCAGCCCGAGCAGGCCGTTCAGCCCCGCGGTGGGGTCGGGGTTGTAGATGTACTTCCACAGGAACGCCACCATGACGGGGCTGACCACGACAGGGGCGAAGAAGATCACCCGGAGCAGCGCCCGGCTCTTCAGCTTCGCGTGCACGCCGAGCGCCAGCAGCAGGCCGACGGCGTTCTGCACGAACACGATCGCCACGGTGAGCAGCAGCGTGTTGCCGATGGAGCCGAGGGCCTGTTCGTCGCCGAGCAGCGTGCGGAAGTTGGCCAGGCCCACGAACGACATGTCCTGGCCGATCCCGCTCCAGTCGGTGAACGCGTACACCACGCCGCTCGCCGCGGGATAGAGCACCACCAGCGCGTAGACCAGCAGCGCGGGCGCGGCGAACAGCCAGGGCGGAGCATCCGCGCTGACCCGCCGCCGCCCCGCGACGCGGGCGGCGCGGGCGCGGAAGGCAGTCAGGGGGGTCACTTCCGGTACGCCTCGTCCATCTTCTTCAGAGCCTCGTCGATCGTGGACTTGCCGGCGAGCAGCTCCTGGACCACCGCGAAGTGCACCGGCTGCACCTCGGCGTTGGGCCAGCGCTGGTCCATGAACGGCACCGCCCGGTCCTTGGTGAACGGCAGGAACGACTCCACGGCCGGGTCGACCTTGGAGGAGGCGTCCTGGGTGAGCGGGATGGCGGCGATGGCCTCGGCCCAGGCGTTGATGTTCTCCTGCTTGCCGAGGAAGTCGACGAACGCCTTGGCCTCCTCGACGCGCTCGCCCTTGGCGTTCGCGCCGAGCCCGACCACGACGCCCGCCGGGATCCACACCTCGGACGCCTGGTCGGCTCCGGGCAGCGGGAACATCGACAGGTCGTCCGGCGCGGAGGCGGCCTTGCGGAAGTCGGGCAGCACGGCCGACACCTGCACGGCCATGGCGGCCTTGCCGGAGGCGACCATGGAGGTCTGCTGCTCGAACGTGGTGCCGTTGACGTTGTCGTTGAAGAAGCCGCGCTTCTGCAGCTCCAGGTACATCTCCATGGCCTGGCGCCAGCCGGAGTCGGCGAAGGTGGCCTGCCCGGCGAGCTGCCTGTCGTCGAAGGCCGGGTCCTTGGCGTAGACGGTGGAGGGCACCAGCGCGTAGGTGATGAGCTGGGTGACCCACGGGGTCTGCGCGCCCAGCGCGATGGGCACCACGCCGGCCTTCTTCAGCTTGTCGCAGACCGACAGGAACTCGCTCCAGGTGGCCGGCGGCTCCTCGATGCCGGCCTTCTGGAACACCTTCTTGTTGTAGACCGCGCCGATGACCGACGAGCCCGCCGAGTGGATGTAGGTCTTGCCGTCGAGCTGGAAGGCGGGCTTGAAACCCTCGGGGATGGTCTTCGTCCACGCCTGGGCCGACAGGTCGGCCAGCAGCCCGGCCTGGGCGATCTGGGTCATCGACATCGCGCTGCCGTTGCCGGGGTACACGACGTACAGGTCGGGAGCGTTCCCGGCGCCGAGCTGGGTGCGCACCGACGTCTGCACCTGGTCGGTGGGGGCGTACGAGGCGGCGATCCGCACCGACGGCCGGGCCTGCTGATAGGCGGCCGCCAGCTTGTCCATCGGCGCCTTCTGGTCGGACACGCCGATGAACTTCAGCTCGGTCGTGCTCTGCCCGCCGGTGGTCGTGGTCGTGGTCTCCGGGCGGGTGGAGCAGGCGGTGACGAGGGTGGCGGCGGCCAGGCCGCCCATCATGCGCAGGAAGTTCCCCCGGCTCAGCCGGGCCTCACGCAGCAGGTCGGTCATTGTCTCTCCTCGGTCGTGCGGAGGGTTGTGATCCCCGGGAGGTGGTAGCCGATGCGAACGTTTTAACGACGGCTGCGCGAAGAACGGCGGGCCGCGAGTTTGTTAACTTACCAATCAAACTTGTTAAATCTGAGAGATGCCGGGAGACTACGAGTCGCCCAAGTTGGGTGTCAAGAGTAGAATTCGCAGCCCTCCGAGCAGGTGGAGACTCAGGTGAAGTCGCGGCCCCACACCTCCAGCAGGTCAGCGCGATGGCAGGGCATGGCCGAGCACATCGTGCGCCAGGGCTCCGTCTCCGTGACCGAGCTCGCCGAGAGCTTCGGGGTCAGCGTGATGACCGTCCACCGCGACCTCGACGAGCTGGAGCGCCAGGGGATGGTGCGCAAGGTCCGCGGCGGGGCCACCGCGCAGGCCAGCAACGTGTGGGAGAGCAACATCGCCTACCGGCTCAAGGCCCACACGGCGGAGAAGGACGCCATCGCGCGCGTGGTGGCGGGCATGATCGAGCCGGGCAGCTCGGTCATGCTCGACGACTCCACCACCGCGCTGGCCGTGGCCCGCCAGCTCCAGGAGCTCGCCCCGCTGACCGTGGTGACCAACTTCCTGGAGGCCATCAGGCTCCTGGCCGGCCATCCCGACATCCGGCTCATCGCGCTCGGCGGCGAATATCACGCCACGCATGACTCTTTTCTCGGTCTCGGCTGCGTCGACGCGGTCGAGGCGGTGAGCACCGACGTGGTGGTGGTCTCGACCTCGGCCATCTCCGAGAAGTACGCCTTCCACCAGGAGCAGGAGATCGTGCTGGTCAAGCGGGCGATGCTGGGCTCGGGCACCCGGCGCATCCTCGCCGTCGACGGCTCCAAGCTGGCCCGGGTGGCGCTGCACCGGGTGGCTCCGCTGGACGACTTCCACGTCGTGGTGGTCGACGCCAACGCCCCCGCCGACCTGCTCCAACGGCTCCGCGACCACCACGCGCACGTCGAGGTGGCGCAGTTGTAACGCCGAAGCTGTTATTTGTAACTTGAGGCTTGTTAAAACGATTGCATCTTGCTACAAAGTGAGGGCTTTCGCCCCCCACCTTAGGAAGCAACATGCACCGTCCCTCGCGACGATCTTTCCTTGGGCTCGGCGGCTCCGCACTCGCCCTCGCCTTCACCACCGACCTGGCCGACCCCTGGACCGCGCAGGCCGCCGTGAAGGGTGACTACCCCTTCCGGCTGGGCGTCGCCTCCGGGGACCCGCTGCCCGACCGGGTCATCCTCTGGACGCGCCTGGCGGCCGACCCGTTACAGCCACTCGGCGGGCTGCCGTTCGCCAAGCTCAAGGTCGAATGGGAGATCGCCGAGGACGAGGGGTTCACCCGGCGAGCCCGCCACGGCTCCGCCTGGGCCCGCCCCGAGTACGGCCACTCCGTCCACATCGACGCCAAGGGCCTGGAGCCGGGCCGCGAGTACTTCTACCGCTTCCGCTCCGGCGGTGAGATCAGCCCCACCGGCCGCACCAAGACCGCGCCGGCCCCCGGCAGCAGCCCGGACTCGCTGCGGCTGGCCTTCGCCTCGTGCGCCTCCTGGCCCGACGGCTACTACACCGCCTACCGCCATCTCGCCGACGAGAACCCCGACGTGGTCTTCCACCTCGGCGACTACCTCTACGAGTACGGCATCCGGCCGACGGGCGGGAACCGCGACATCCCCGTACCCGAGCAGTACCGGGTGCAGTGCGACACCCTCGACCGCTACCGGATCCAGTACGGCCTCTACAAGAGTGACCCCGACCTGCAGGCCGCCCACCACCGGGCGCCGTGGATCGTCACCTGGGACGACCACGAGGTGCTCGACAACTGGGCCGGCCGGCACGGTCCCGGCGGCGACGTGACCGAGCAGGACTACCTGGTGATCCGCGCCAACGCCTTCCGCGCCTTCTGGGAGAACATGCCCGTCAGGGTGCCTCCCGTGGAGGGCCCCGACGCCCGGATCTACCGCAGGTTCACCTTCGGCGACCTGGCCGAGTTCAACGTGCTCGACACCCGGCAGTACCGCGACGACCAGGTCTGCGGCGACGGCCAGCGGATCGGCTGCGAGGAGCGTCTCGACCCCGCGCGGCAGATGCTCGGCGCCGAGCAGGAGACGTGGCTGCTCGACGGCCTGGCCGCCTCCCCCGCCAAGTGGAACGTGCTCGCCCAGCAGATCGCCATGATCCAGCTCGACTTCGACCCCGGCCCCGCCCAGCAGCTCAGCATGGACCTCTGGGACGGCTACAAGGCCGCCAAGGACCGCGTCGTCAACGGCATGGTGGACCGCCAGGTGAGCAACCCCGTCGTGCTGACCGGCGACATCCACTACAACCTCGCCGGGGAGCTGAAGCAGAACTTCGACGACCCGTCCTCCCGCACCGTCGGCGTGGAGTTCGTCTGCACCTCGATCACCAGCGGCGGCAACGGCAACCCGGACACCGGACTGCCGCCCGGCGGCAGCGACCCCGTCAACCCGCACCTGAGGTTCTCCAGTTACCAGCGCGGCTACGTCTCCTGCGAGGCCACCCGCGACCAGTGGCGGGCCGACTACAAGGTCATCCCGTACGTGGACCGGCCCGGCGCCCCCGTGTCCACCAGGGCCAGCCTGGTCACCCTCGACGGCGCCCCCGGCCTCAACGCGCTCTAGGAAGGAACGATCATGCGTCACCTCACCGCCGCGCTGGCCGCCGCCGCCCTCACGCTCACCACCGCCGCCGCCTGGGACCCCGCCCCCGCTCCCACCCCCGAGCCGCCGCCCGCGGTGCTGATGAAGGTCAAGCCGGGATCCGCCAAGGGCTCCGGCAAGCTCACCCCCGTCGCGGGCGCCGACCGGATCGTCGCCCTCCTCGGCGCCGACCCCTCCTGCCCCGCCCGGGTGGACATCGGCCTGCGCAGCGACGCCAAGAAGGCCCGGTACGCCACCATGGACGTGGAGATCGACCGGCCGCTCACCGCCTCCCGCACGATGCTGACCAGCTACCTGCCGCCGGGCTACGAGGTCCGCACGAAACTGCTCGTCACCCCGCCTCCCGGCACCGCGGAAGGCTCGTACGAACTGCGTCTGCGGACCCCGTCGCAGACAGTGAAGGTGCCGGTCGAGGTCGTCTCCGTGGACAGCCTCGACAACGGCGGCAACCACGCGCTGCGCCGCCCGGTCACCGCCTCCTCCCAGCACGCCAACGCCAACTACCCGGCCTGCAGCATCGTGGACGGCGACCGCTCCTCCAGCGGCTGGGCCGGAGGCAACGGCTGGAACGACGCCACCTCCCGCTCCTGGCCCGACACCGTCGCTGTCGAGCTGGGCGGCGCCCGGCAGATCTCCCGCGTGGACCTGTACACGCTCGACTCCGAGCGCTACCCGGCCGCGCGCTACGGGTTGCGCGACTGGGACGTCCAGGCGCGGGTGGCCGGCCAGTGGCAGACCGTCGCCCAGGTACGCGGCAACATCGCCGGCGCCGTGCAGTCCGGTTTCGCGGCCGTCACCGCGGACGCCGTCCGCATCGTGGCGCTCGCCTCGAACGGCGCCAACGACTACACCCGGATCGTCGAAGTCGAGGTCCGTTGACGAAGGAGGCTCCGATGAGCACGTTCACCCGCATCACCCCGCCCCGCGTCAAGGTGGGGCTGGTGGCCGGAGGGCTGGGAGCGTACTGGCCGCAGTTCCCCGACCTCCTCCCCCAGCTCCAGCGCTCGGCCGCGCGCGTGTCGGAGCGGATGGGGGAGTTCGACGCCGAGATCGTCGACGTCGGCTTCATCTCCGACGCCCAGGAGGGCGCGGCCGCGGCCGAGAAGCTCAGGGCCGCCGGCTGCGACCTCATCGTCGGGTTCCTCACGACGTACATGACGGCCACCATGCTGGCGCCGATCGCGCAGCGCAGCGGCGCCCCCATGCTGCTGATCAACCTGCAGCCGACCGAGTCGATGGACCACGCCACCTTCGACACCGGCCAGTGGCTGGCCTACTGCGGGGCGTGCCCGCTGCCGGAGATGGCCAACGCGTTCACCCGGCTCGGCATCCCGTTCCGCTCGGTGTCGGGCTACCTGGAGGACGAGCGGGCGTGGCAGAAGATCGGCCGCTGGGTGCGGGCGGCCGGCGTGCGCGCCGCGCTGCGCCGGGGACGGCACGGCCTCATGGGCCACCTCTACCCCGGCATGCTGGACGTCGCGACCGACCTCACCCTGGTCACCGCGAACCTCGGCGGGCACGTGGAGGTGCTGGAGTTCGACGACCTGCGCGTCCGCGTGGAGAAGGTGACCGACGGCGACGCGGACGAGCGCGTCAAGCTCGCCCGCGAGGTGTTCGAGCTGGACGCCTCCGTCGACGACGACGACCTGGCCTGGGCGGCCCGGGTGTCCGTCGGCCTGGACCGGCTGGTCGAGGACTTCGAGCTGGACAGCCTCGCCTACTACCACCGCGGCCTCGACGGCGAGATCCACGAGCGGCTCGGCGCGGGCATGATCCTCGGCTCGTCGCTGCTCACCGCCCGCGGCATCCCGGCCGCCGGGGAGTACGAGCTGCGCACCAGCCTGGCGATGCTCATCATGGACCGGCTCGGCGCCGGCGGCTCGTTCACCGAGCTGCAGGCGCTCGACTTCCACCGCGGCCACGTCGAGATGGGTCACGACGGCCCGGCCCACCTGGCGATCAGCGCCCGCAAGCCGCTGCTGCGCGGGCTCGGCGTCTACCACGGCAAGCGCGGCTGGGGCGTGTCGGTCGAGTTCGACGTCAAGCACGGGCCGGTCACCGTGTTCGGGCTGCGCCAGGCGCGTGACGGCGGCTACGGGTTCGTCGTCTCGGAGGGCGAGGTCGTGGACGGGCCGCTGCTGCGGATCGGCAATACCACCTCCCGGGTGGACTTCGGCTGCGACCCCGGCGAGTGGACCGACGAGTGGAGCGCCACCGGCATCTCCCACCACTGGGCGCTGGGCACCGGTCACCGGGCCGCGGACCTGCGCGCCACGGCCGACCTCCTGGGCGCGAACCTGGTCCACGTCCAGCCTTGACCCGCCCTCGGGGTCCGGCGGGCGGCCCGCCCGCCGGACACCGACGCCTCAGTCGACCTCCACGTCGTCGAGGAGCCGGAGCAGGCTGGAGAGCACGCGGACGCAGGCGTCGACCTCGGCCCCGGTCACGTGCTCGCCGACCGGGGCCAGCATCGCGCGCTCGCGGTCGATCAGGGCGGTGATGGCGGCGCGGCCCGCCTCGGTCATCCGTACGAGCGAGGACCGCTTGTGCGCCGGGTTGGCGACGAACTCCACCAGCCCCAGCGCGGCCGCGTCGTTGCTCATGCGCTGCACGAACTGGCGGCTCAGCGCCTGGGCCCGGCCCATCTGGGGGACGGTCATGGGCCCGTGCTCGCGCAGCATGTTGAGCACGGCCCGGACCCCGACCGACAGCCCTTCGACGGGCGCGTCCTGCTCCACCTTGCGGTGGGCACGCCGGTAGAGCGGCCCCACGAGGTCGAACACCTCGATGAGCCGGTCGGGCAGCTCTCCGGGAACCGCTGTCTCACTCACTCCACCATGATGACACCTGGGTTGCCATTCTCGCCACAGAATGACACCTTGGTTGTCATGGATGACTTGTTCTGGATCGACACCGGCACCGGCCGCCCGCTCGTCCTCCTGCACGGCGGCTTCCTGGACCACCGCATGTGGGAGGACCAGATCCCGGTGTTCGCGGAGGAGTACCGCGTCATCGCGCCCGACGCCCGCGGCCACGGCCGGTCCGCCAACGCCACCGGGCCGTACCGGCTCACCGACGACCTCGCCGCCCTGCTGCGCCACCTGGACACCGGCCCCGCGATCCTCGTGGGGGTCTCCATGGGAGGCGCCCTCGCCGTAGACACCGCGCTGGAGCACCCCGACCTGGTCAGCGCCGTGGTCGTCAGCGGGGCGGGGACCAGCGAGCCCTACTTCACCGACCCGTGGACCACCCGGGCCATGGCCACCTGGCACGCCGGGATGGCCGCCGGGGATCTGGACGCCTCGGTCGAGGGGTTCATGCTCTTCGCCGCCGGGCCGCACCGCTCGCTCGGCGAGCTCGATGCCCAGGTCGTGAGCCGCCTGCGCCGCATGGCCGTGGAGACCATGTCCAAGCACGGCGCCGGCGAGCCCGACCACCTCGTCCCGGTCCGCGACACCTGGGAACGCGTCCCCACCATCGGCGTCCCCGTACTGGCCGTCAACGGCGCCGCCGACTCCCCCGACCACATCGGCATGGCGGAACGCCTCGCCGGCGCGGTGGCCGACGGCCGCGCGACCTCGATCGACGGGGCCGCCCACTACCCCAACATGGAACGCCTGGACGCCTTCAACAGGATCCTCGGAGACTTCCTGCGCACCGTTTGACATCCTCCCCGTGCTGAAGCACGGGGATTCCAACCGCAACTACCCCACGAGGAGGAGGTCGCGTTGAGGTTCGCGGTGCACCGGCCCGGCAACCCGTGGCCCTTCCCGCGCAGACACGGCATGCCCTGCCGCGTATGCGATGTTCCTGGCCGCGTTCACATCAGCGTTGCAGACGTATCCACACGACCGGCACCGGTAACGCGCTTGGCTCTCACGCGCTACCCGGTCCACGATCCCGCACGCCGAGCACCGCTGACTCGTGTACGCGGGGCTGACCTTCACCACCCGCCCGGGCGCCTTGTCCTCCAGGCGTCGGACGAGACCGCCCCATCCGGCGGCCAAGATCGACCGGTTCAGCCCCGCCTTGGCCCGGACATTGCGGCCCGGCGCGTCCACGGTGCCGCGCGCCGACCGGGCCATGGCACCGATCTTCAGGTCCTCGACGGCGATCACGTCGAACCGCCGGGCGAGGCCCGTACTGACCTTCTCCACCCAGTCCTCGCGCCGGTCGCTCTCGCGCGCCTTCACCCGGGCGATGGCGGCCTTGACCTCTGCACGCCGGTTCGATCCGCGCCTGGCCCTGGCGAGCTTGCGCAGCAGCCGCCGAAGGCGTGCCTTCTCCGTGTCGCGCAGCCCGGGAGCGTTCAGCATCTCTCCGGTGGACAAAGCGGCCGACACGGCCACACCCCGGTCCACGCCGACGACCTCGCCCGTACCCGGCGCCGGGGCGGGATCGGGGATGGCGGCGAACGCCACATGCCACCGCCCGGCGCGGTCGCGGGTGACGCGGTACGACTTCACCCTGTCAGGAACGGCGCGCGACCAGCGGAAACGGATCCAGCCCACCTTCGGAACCCTCACCTCGCCCACGTGCCGAGACAGGCGGCGCACATCACCCGCTTTGACGGCGACGATCCGGAACCCCTCACCCCGCCCACGCCTGCGCCATGCCGGACGCCTATGGGTTCCGCCGAAGTAGTTAGCCATGGCCTGCGCGAAGTCCTTCAGCGCCTGCTGCTGAACGATGATCGACCCGGTGCGCAACCACGCGAACGCTGCCCGCGCCTCGGTCAACTGGCGGCACTGCTCGGCGAACCCCGGCGCGGACATACGTCCCGGCTTCCAGCAAGCGTGCTGCTCAACCGCGAGATTCCACACATACCCGGCGTGCCCGCAGTGCTCCAGCAGTGCCTGCTCCTGGGCGGGCGAAGGCTGGAGCCGGTAGCGGGACACGCCGATCAAACTACCGACCACCACCGACAAAACCGGGAGACCGCAGTGTCCGGCCGTTCCGGCTTTCCTCCCCGCCCTGAAGGACGGGGCCTCCAGCCTGTCGGTGTCCGATGACACCGCGTCCGCGCGCCTCGGCCGGGAAAGGGAAAACCCGCCTTCGTGTGAAGGCGGGTCCGTGGTCGTTCGCCGGGCGTTTCGACGGTGGTCACTTCACCAGGCGGATCGTCATCGGGTAGCGGTAGTCGCCGCCCGACAGGGCCGAGACGCCCGCCACGATGGACAGGACGACGCCGACCACCCAGATGACCGGCACCAGCACCAGACCGATGATCGTGATCGGGAGCAGGATGGACGCCCCCGTGATCGTGAGCTGGAAGTTGAGCGCCTCGACCGCGTGACGCCGGATGTACGGCGAGGTCTTGCCGGCCGTCAGCATCAGGATGAGCGGCCCGATGATCGGGAACCCGACCAGGGTCAGCAGGTGGGCCGCCGAGGCGCCGAGTCGCTCGTTGCTCTCGGGCTCGGCCGTGAAGCGGGGCGCGGGCGCCTGCGGCGCGGCGAAACGGGGCACGCCGTTGGGGCCGTAGAGCTCCCTCATGATCGGCATGAGGTCGCCGTGCGTACGCGCCGTCATGGCGCGCTCCAGCCGGTCGTCGAACTCGATCTTGTCGAAGCGGCCTTCGGCGTAGGCGGCCTTGACGTGCTCCACGACGTGCTCCCGATCCTGGTCGGTGACGCGCAGCTCAGTCTGCGGCACCTGTCCCGGCCTCGAGGGTGTGGGTACCCCAGTCATCACAGCCATGCCTCTCCCTACGGGATACGAACGGTCTCTTCCCATACTGCTCGACCGGGGGTGGTCGTGGGCATCGGGAGAATCCCGGATGTATCCCCGAGATCTTCCCCGACGCGTCGAAGCGTTTGACGGTATAAAAAGGACTCATGAGATGGCGAGATCGCTACGGCCTCCGGCGGCTGCGTGGCAAAAAGATCGCGAAGTTCGATCGCGAGGCCACCGACGCCGACATCGAAGCGCTCATCGCCTTCGCCAAGTCGCGGCGCGGCGTCGAGTTCTACGTCGAGCCCGAGACCTTCGCGACGGACACCACCGCGGTCGCAGTAGCCGACGACGGCGAGTGGACCCGGCGCAGGGTCGGATCACCCGCAGTGATCCACAAGGTGGCCCGTGACCTGGCGCTGCCGGTGTATGACGTGCAGCTGACCGGCTATCCACAGCGCATGCGCAGCTACAACGAGCGCCGCAAGCGCGAAGGAGGCGAGCAACTCTAGCGCCACCCGGCGCTGAGGGAGCAAGCAGCACCACCCGGCGCGAAGAGAGCAACCAGCGCCGTCCGCGCGAAGGGTGCGAGCAGCACTAGCGCCGCCCAACGCGAAAGGCAGCGAGCAGCGCCGTCCGCGCGAAGAGAGCGACCAGCGCCGTCCACGCGAAGGGTGCGAGCAGCACTACCCGCACGAAGGGGGAGCAGTTCTGCTCGCGCGAAGGGGTGAGCAGCATTAGCGCCGCCCGCCGCGACGAGAGCATGGCACCCCGACCTGCCGGCCCGCCGCCACCCACCGGACGAAGACACCCCACCTCGGTCGCCCACCCGAACTGTCACCCCGCCGTCTGAGCCACCACCCTGGCCGCCTCAGCGAAAACACTCGCCCCACCGTCCTAGAAGACCCAACCCCCAACGTCCTTAAAGACCCACTCTGGCTGGTAGCGTCCCCTAGGGCGGTGCGATCCTTCACCCGCACAGCCCTGTTCGCCCAGGTAGGTCACGCACGATGAGATCGTTGATCCCACTCGGCGGGGCACCCAGACAGGCTGAGGCATCACCCGGCACGATCCTGACAGGCGTATACATTGCCCGGCACGATCCTGACAGGCGTAGACATCTCCCGGCACGATCCTGACAGGCGTAGACATCTCCCGGCACGATCCTGAAGGGCGTAGACATCGCCCGAGCCACCTGGGACAGGCTGAGACACCACCTCGCGAACCACTCAGGCAGGCACACCCGCACGACGCTGCTGGGGTAGACATCCCGAACCACGCGGACAGGCTGATAAACCATCCCGCGAACTACGCGAACAGGCACACCCCGCACGACGCGTAGACATCGCCGGACTACCCGGGACTCGCTGAGACACCCCCCAATGACCTCGACCGGCGAGAGCACCACCCTGCGTCATTTCACTCGGCGAGGACGCAACCCTGCGGCACCGTCATGTGGTCTTCTCATCCGCGAGGTCCGGAGTACCAGTACTGGGCCACGTGTCACTCGGGAAGGCGGACGGGCCGAGATCGCCCGCCTGGAGCGCATCTGGCTCGGGATGGTGCTCGATCAGGGCGAGGAGGGGCTGGAGCCAGGACGCCCTGGGTTCCCCCATCGCGGCGTCGAGTTCGTCAGGGGCGGGCATCCGGCCATCGAGGACCGCCGGCGGCAGCAGGTGTTGCAGGGCGTGCATGAGCAGGTTGGCCATCGAGTAATGAGGATCGATCGCCAGGGCCCGCTCCAGCGCGATCGTGGCCAGAATGCTGTCACCGGCCCGCCACCCTGCCATGGCCAGAAGGGACGCCACCGGAGGAATGAAGGCGGGCTCCAGCCGACGCGTGAGGTCCTTCCACAGGCCGATGTGGGAGTCGTCCATCAGAGTCCAGGCTTCGTCCCGAACCCTGATGACCGCGAGGGCGAGGCCCAGCCTCGCGGCCTCGGCGTCATCGAGCCGGTCACCAGCGGCGGCACGCGCCAGAGCCGCCCGGACCCGTGCGAGCCCTTCGGCCACGAACACCCCGGCGAATTCATCAGAGGCAGAGACGGCGCCACCAGAAACAGGATGAACGGCAGAGACCGCACCGCCAGATACGCCGGACACAGCGGAGCCCGGCCCCGAGTCGGCGACGTCGGAGACGGCCCCAGCCCCGACGCCGCAAGCGCCAGCCATCGGGGAGACAGCGCCACCAGAGACAGGATGAACAGCGGAGACCGCGCCGCCGGAGGTCGTGGTGAGGGCTGTGCGCAGGGTGTGGATCGCGTCGGCTGTCGCGCGGCGCATCGCGAGACGTACCGGGCCGGTGGCCGGGGCGATGGTGCGTTGGAGGGTCTGGCGGTCGGGGAGGGCGACGAGGCCGCGGACGGTGGCCTCGGCGGCCACGCGGCTGCTCCGCGGGTCGTACGGGGTGCCTTCCGGCGGGCAGCAGGTGGCGCTGTCGCACACGTAGGACCAGTAGCGGCCGTCGTGGGCGCGCAGTGCTTCCGCCACCTCGACGCCCGCCCCGGCGGCGATCGCGGTGGCCTCGTCGACGGCCGGGGTGACGGCCTCTCCCGGGCCGTAGCCGACGACGACCACCTGGGACACCTCCTCCCGTTCGAACAGCGCGGTCAGGGGGGCGAGGGTGCCCGGCGGCATGGGGACGTTCCAGCGGGCGGCCACCTTGGCCCGGCTCTGGGCCAGGCCGACCACGATGAGGCTGTCGGCCGGGTGGAAGCCGACGAGGTAGGGCACGGCGGCGAGGATGTCGGCCGGGCTGGTGAGGGTGAGGCAGGTGGCGGAGATGTCGGTCGTCATGGGCACAGAGCGTGCCGCGCGCCGGGCCCCGGGAAGGCGCCGATAACAGGTTCTGTGGACAAGCAGCACCGCGGCCGAACGCCTGTGGATCTGAGGGGGAAGCGCCGCCAACCGGTTCTGCGGACGAGCGGCGCCGCCTGTGAACTACGGCGCGAGGCGCTCCCGTACCATGAGCGCGGCGCCCGCGACCGCCGCCGGCATCGCCACGACCGCCACCAGCGGCACCATGAACAGCAGGAACACGGCCACGCCGAAGCCGAGCGCCACGGGCAGGTTGCCGCGCAGCAGGCGGAAGCGGTCCTTGCGGAGCAGCCCGCGCCGCTCCATGCCGAGCGTGCTCAGCTCGACCGTCAGGAAGAAGCCCGAGACGGCCGCCCCGAGCACCGGCACCACGGTCTGCCCGAGCACGGGCACGAAGCCGAGGAAGAACAGCGGCACGGTGAACATCAGCACGAACATCAGCGTCACGAGGCTGTCCTTGACGGACCGCGGCAGGGTGCGCCACCAGGGCTGCCCGTCGGCCTCCTCGACGCCGTCGACCTTGGCGGAGAGCTTCTCGTAGAACGGCTCCCCGATGGTGAGGGTGATCGCCGCGAAGGTCACCACCGCCAGCGCCAGCCCGCCGAGGAACAGCGCGATCGCGACCGTAACCCGGAACGCCTGGGCCCAGGACCACGAGTCGGCGAACGGGGTCATGAACTCGGCGAGGCTCAGGGCGTTGGTGCCGAGCAGGATCAGCGCCACCACGTAGACGGCGAACGCGATCACCGCCGGGATGAGCCCGAACAGCCACCACCGGCCGTTCCTCGCCACCCAGCCCACGCCTCGCAGGAAAAAGCCGACACCGGAGCCGAAGTCGCGCAGCGATCGCATGTCCGGCAGGCTAGCGCCAGAACGAGGTGACCGCGTAACCAAGCTCGTCGAAAAGCTCGCGCAGCAGCGGCAGCGAGATGCCCAGCACGGTGCCGTGGTCGCCCTCGATGCCCTCGACGAACCAGCCGCCGCGCCCTTCGATGCTGAACGCGCCGGCGAGGCTGAGCGGCTCGCCGGTGCCGACGTAGGCGGCGATCTCCTCCTCGGAGGGGCTGCCGAAGTGGACGACGGTGGTCGCGGTCTCGGCGACCTGCCTGCCCGCCGCCACGTCGATCACGCAGTGGCCGGTGACGAGCCGCCCGGTGCGGCCGCGCATGATCCGCCAGCGGTCGAGCGCCTCCTCCTGGGTGGCGGGCTTGCCGTAAGGGCGGCCGTCGAGCTCCAGGATGGAGTCGCAGCCGATGACCAGGCCGTCGCCCAGCCCGGCGGCGACCGCCTCGGCCTTGGCCCTGGCCAGGACGAGGCTGAGCGCGGCGGGGGTGTGAGCGCTGAACGCGTCTTCGTCGACCCCGCTCACGATCACTTTGGGGTCGAGGCCCGCGTTGCGCAGCAGGGCCAGGCGGGCGGCGGACGCGGAGGCCAGAACGATCACCGGACCAGCTTACCCGTCACCAGGCGGGGCCCCGCGCGCCCCTGGTGGTGTGCGGCTCGGGCAGGTCGCCGAAGGCGTCGGCGAGGAGGGCGGCCAGCTCGTCGGGCAGGGTGGCGCGCTCGCGGGCCAGCTCGGCGGCCATCTCCTCGGTGGTCATGTCGAGCTCCCCCGCCCGGATGGCGAGCAGGGACATCACCATGGGCGCGAGCAGCGCCAGCAGCCGCATGACGGCGCCCGGGTCGAGGCCGGACAGCCGGGCCAGCCCGTACGCGACGGTCTCGGTGCCCTGGCCGCCGAGCACGTGCGCGAGGATGTTCTGGCCGTCGCGGGCCAGGGAGGCGACGTCTCCGTTGAACGGGTCGGCGTCGGTGTGCTCGTCGAGCGCGGCGCGCAGGGCCTCGGCTCCGTCAGGGTGCTCGGCGTCGCGGGCCATGCCACCGACGATCATCCCGGAGGCGGCCGCGATCGCGTCGCGGGCCCTGCCGGCGTCGGTCGCCAGCATCCCGCCGATCTGCTCCAGGCCGGGATCGCCGAGTTCGGCGAGCAGCCGGTCGGTCAGTCTCACGGCAGTCCCCCTGATCCTCGTCCGGGAGACCTTCCCCGCCCGGCCTCCGGTTAAGTCCGGGGGCGTCCTAACTTTTGGCCAACTCCCCCGGCTCGGCGTCGAGGACGGGTTCCCGCAGCCCGGCGGCGGTGTAGGCGCTGTCCTCGTCGAGCGTCTCGTGCTCCAGGAGGGCGGCCACGATGCCTTCGAGCTTGGCTCGGTTCTCGCGCAGGATGCGGACGGCGTCGTCGTAGCACTCGTCCACGATCCGCCGCGCCTCCTCGTCCACGATGGCGAGCGTGGCGGGCGAGGCCTGCGGCTGCTGGCCGTCGTTGGACAGGATCGTGAGCGGGCCGACCTTCTGCGACATGCCCCAGCGGCCCACCATGCCGCGGGCGATCATGGTGACCTGTTCGAGGTCGCTCTCGGCGCCGGTGGTGATGACGCCGTAGATCACGTCCTCGGCCGCCATGCCGCCGAGCGCGCCCGTGATGCGGCCGCGCAGGTAGCGCTCGTCGTAGGCGTAGCGGTCGGTCTCGGGCGTGGAGAGGGTGACGCCGAGCGCCCGGCCGCGCGGGATGATGGAGATCTTCCTGACCGGGTCGGCGCCCGGCAGCAGCATGCCGAGCAGGGCGTGACCCGCCTCGTGGTAGGCGGTCCTGACCCGCTCCTCCTCCGGCATGACGATGCTGCGGGCGGCGCCGAGCTGCAGCTTCTCCAGCGCGTCGGCGAAGTCGGCCGTGCCGACCTTCTCCTTGCCGCGCTTGGCGGCGAGCAGCGCCGCCTCGTTGACGAGGTTGGCCAGGTCGGCGCCGGTCATGCCGGGCGTGGTCTTGGCGATCCGGTCGGCGCCGACGTCAGGCTCCAGCGGCACGCCCCGGGTGTGCACGCCGAGTATCGCCGCGCGGCCGGCCGCGTCGGGCAGCCCGACCTGCACCGTACGGTCGAACCGGCCGGGGCGCAGCAGCGCCTGGTCGAGGACCTCGGGCCGGTTGGTGGCGCCGATGACGATGACGCCCTCGACGCCGGAGAAGCCGTCCATCTCGGTGAGGATCTGGTTGAGCGTCTGCTCGCGCTCGTCGTGGCCGCCGATGCCGCCCGCGCCGCCGCGGGCGCGCCCGATGGCGTCGATCTCGTCGATGAACACGATCGACGGCGCGACCTTGCGCGCCTCCTCGAACAGGTCGCGTACGCGGGAGGCGCCGACGCCGACGATCATCTCGATGAACTCGGAGGCGCTGGCCGAGAAGAACGGCACGTTCGCCTCACCGGCCACGGCCCTGGCCAGCAGCGTCTTGCCGGTGCCCGGCGGGCCGGCGAGCAGCACGCCCTTGGGCAGCTTGGCGCCGAGCCTGCGGTACTTGGCCGGGTCCTTGAGGTAGTCGACGATCTCGACGAGTTCGTTCTCCACCTCGTCGATGCCGGCCACGTCGTCGAACGTGACGCGCACCTTGCCCGCCTCGACCGGCTTGGCGGCCTTCGACTTGCCGAGGCCGCCGACTCCGCCGCCCATCATGCCCGCGCCGCGCCGCATGATCCAGATCCACAGGCCGGCCAGGAGCAGCACGGGGAAGAACGCCAGCAGCAGGTTGAGGAAGAAGCCCCGGCCCGTGCTGAGCGGCTCGGCCCTGATCTCCACCGCGGCGGTCTGCAGCTGCTGGGAGAGCTGGTCGGTGTCGGCGAAGGTGGGGATCTCGGTGCGGAACTCGGTGTAGGACTGGTTGCCGCTGTCGGGGTCGTTGGCCGCCGACTTGAGCTGGCCCTCCACCGACAGGCCGGTGGCGTAGATCTCCTTGACGTTCTTGGCGGTCACCTGCTGGGTGAACTGGGTGTAGGAGATCGTCTCCCTCTCGCCGCTGTCGAAGAACGACGACACCAGGAAGAACACGGCGTAGACGGCCAGCAGGGTGGCCACGAACCGCCACCAGTTGATCTTGGGGCGGCCTCCGGGGGTGCCGGGGAGCCCTTCGGCCCGCCACGGTCGCTTGGTCTTGCCGTTCTCCGATGATCGCGGCGCCCCAGAGCGTTCCACGGCGTCGTCACTCCCCAAAATCGCCGCCCTTCATGATCTCAGCGTAGGACGCGCACCCCGGCGATCGCGTGAGGAATGTCGCGCCACCTGTTGCGTTGCGTGTCCGGCACTGTGATGAACACCAGTCCCGGCTTGCTCATTCCGCCGTCCACGACCATCACGGCCGCGCGGGAGCTGCGCTTGCCGTACGTGACCTGGTAGAGCAGCGTCCAGCCGTCCTTGATCCGCTGAGAGCCGAGCCAGCGGATCTTGGAGCCCTCGGGGTGGTGGTTGAGCGTCCACCGGGCGGCCAGCAGGGCGGTGTCGCGGTCGGACTTCTGCGCCTCGATCGGCACCGGGCAGCTGACCAGCATGCCGCGCGGGCCCTTGCTCGGCTTGGGCAGCACCTGCCGGCTGGTGAACGGGGCGGGTCCGTACGACTTCCAGGGCTTGGGCAGGTTGGGCACGGCGAGGCCGGTGCGCTTGTCCTTGATGACGCTCTTGCCGGCGCGGGGCAGCTTCAGCCGCTTGACCTTGGCGGGCAGGCGGGGCAGGCGCTCGTCCGCGTACAGGGCCTCCATCGCGGTGTAGCCGGGCGCGAGCGACGTGCCGGGGGTGGGAGTGGGGCGGGGCGCCGGATCGTCGCCCGAGACGCCCGAGGCGGGCTCGACGGTGGCCTCCGCGGTCGGCCCCGCGGTGGCCTCGACGGTGGCGCCCGCGGTGGCCTCGACGGTGGCGCCCGCGGTGGCTTCGGCGGTGGCGCCCACAGTGGTGCCGACGGAGGCTTCGGCGGTGGGCGGGCCGGACGAGACGGGTACGGCCGATGGCGCGGCGACCGGCCGGGCGCCGGTCTCGTCCGGCCGCGAGGGAAGCGCCAGGACCACCCCGACGGCGGCGACCGCCACCGCCGCGACCACGGCGAGTCCCCGGTAGATCGCCCCCATCCGGATGTCTCCGATGCGGGAGCGTCTGGGCGGCGAGGCAGGGATTCCCGGGCGGTCTTCGGTTCTCACGCGGGAACCTCTGGTCTCATCAACCCCATCGAGCACGAACCGGAGCGTACGACAAAACCGACCCATCTGCGGGCGATTGCTACCGAAGTGTCATCTCAGGTTGGTGTAACAGGTGGGACTCGGGGTCCGATCCGGTCTCCGCCGAGCCAGGGCGCGTCGGCCACGAAGGTGCACGAGCCGGGCTCGATCTCGGTGAACCCGGCGTCGCGCACCACCGGCAGCCCCTCGTCCACCTTCGCCGAGAAGACGGCGGGCCGGGCGGTGCGCACGGACACCGTGAGACCCCGCGCCCGCCAGGCGGCGCGTCCGGCGGCGTCGCTGGCCCACCAGGCGAGCTGGGCGGCGTGCCCCGCCTGCGCCATGGCCTTGCCCGCGGACATGCGCAGGGCGGGGTTCTCCCACAGGACCGGCGGGGTGGCCGGGCCCGGCTCGCCGGTGTCGGCCAGCTCGGTGCCCGACACCTGCAGTCTTGCCAGTTCCCTGGGCCAGGCGTCGAGCGGGACGGGCGGGTGCACGCGCACCTCGGCGGTGCGGTGCTCGATCGTGCGGCCGGGCAGCGCGACGGCCCGCCGCCACTCCGCGCCCCTGGCCCGCCGCACCACCTTGCGGATCCGGCCCGCCTGCCAGGCGCGCAGCTCCCCGGCCCACTCCCCCGGGTCGTCGAGCAGGGAGAGCACCGCCATGGCGGCGGCCTCAAGGGCGTCGGCGCGCTCGGGCGGGCCGGCACGTTCGATCCGCACCACCAGGGGCAGGACCATCTCTTCTGAGTCGTTCATCGCTTCCCAGCATGCCGGATCGCCACCGACATCCCGGCGGCGAGCAGGCACAGCGCCCCGGCCGCGTACCAGGCCACGTCGTAGTGGCCCAGCTGGTCGCGGGCGAGCCCGGCGCCGACGGCGGCCACGGCGGCCCCGACCTGGTGGGAGGCGAACACCCAGCCGAACACCACGGGCCCGTCCGCGCCGTACAGGCTGCGGCACAGCGCCACCGTCGGCGGCACGGTCGCCACCCAGTCGAGCCCGTAGAAGACGATGAACACCAGCATGCTGGGCTCGGGGGTGGCCGCGAACAGGGCAGGCAGCACCATCAGCGACAGCCCGCGCAGCGCGTAGTAGACGCCGAGCAGCACCCGGGGGTCGATCCGGTCGCTCAGCCAGCCCGACATGACGGTCCCCACGATGTCGAAGACCCCGATCACCGCGAGCAGCCCGGCGGCGGTCGGCTCGGCCATCCCGTGGTCGTGCGCGGCCGGGATGAAGTGGGTGCCGACCAGCCCGTTCGTGCTCGCCCCGCAGATGGCGAACCCGCCCGCGAGATACCAGAAGGGACGGGTGCGCGCCGCCGACCGCAGCACGGTCAGCGCGCGCACCGCCGCGTTCGCGGCCGGGGCCGGTGGGGTACGGGGCGCGTCCGGGTCGGCGCCGAGCGCCGTCGTGCCGACCTCCTCCGGGCGGTCGCGCAGCAGCCACCAGACGAACGGCACCACGGCCAGCGCCGAGCCGGCCACCGTCAGCGAGGCCACTCTCCAGCCCGGCCCCTGGGCGAGCTGGGCCAGCACGGGCAGGAAGACGAGCTGCCCGGTCGCCCCGGCGGCCGTCAGCAGGCCGGTGACCAGGCCGCGGTGCCGCACGAACCACCGGTCGGTCAGCGTGGCCGCGAACACCAGGGCCATCGACCCGGTGCCGAGCCCGACGAACACCCCCCACAGCAGCAACAGGTGCCAGCTCGCGGTCATCCACACGGTGAGCCCGCTGCCGGCGGCGACGAGCAGCAGGGCGAGGGCGACCACCCGGCGCATGCCGAAGCGGTCCATGAGCGCGGCGGCGAACGGCGCCATCAGGCCGTAGAGCACGAGGTTGACGGAGACGGCCAGGGAGATCGTGCCCGTGCTCCAGCCGAACTCCTCCCGGAGCGGGTTGATCAGCACGCCGGGGGTGGCGCGGAAGCCGGCGGCGCCCAGGATCGCCACGAAGGCGACGGCCGCGACGAACCAGGCCCGGTGCACGCGGACGCGCCTGGCGGGGGTGGTCAGGGTCATCCGCCAATCCTGATTTATCGCGGTTTCCGGGCACGAGTGGCCCGAAGGCCAATATGTGAAAGAATCCGGCCATGCCGCACCGGATCGCCGTCGTCGTGCTCGACCAGTTCGCGCCGCTCGACCTGGGAGTGCCCGGACAGGTGTTCAGCACGGCCGAGTCGGCGTCGGGCGAGCCCCTGTACGAGGTGGTGACCTGCTCGCCGGGCCGCGCCCCCGCGCGCTGCTCGGCCGGCTACAGCGTGCACCCCGACCACGACCTGGACGTGCTCGACACCGCCGACACGGTGCTGGTGCCCGGCGTGCACGGCGGGCCCGCCCTGCGGGAGGGCGTCATCCCCGGCGAGCTGCGCGAGGCACTCCAGGGGCGGCCCCGGGTGATGTCGATCTGCACGGGCGCGTTCGTGCTGGCCGCCGCCGGGCTGCTCGACGGCCGCCCGGCCACCACCCACTGGCGCAACGCGGCCCGCTTCGCCAGGCTGTTCCCCCAGGTGAAACTGGACCCGGACGTGCTGTTCATCGACGACGGCGACGTGCTCACCTCGGCCGGCGTCGCTGCCGGGCTCGACCTCTGCCTGCACGTGATCAGGCGCGACCACGGGAGCGAGGTGGCCAACAGGGCGGCCCGCCGCTGCGTGATGCCGCCCTGGCGGGAAGGCGGCCAGGCCCAGTACATCGAGCGCCCGCTGCCGCCCGCCACCGGCAACGGCACCGCCGCCACCCGCACCTGGATGCTGGCACATCTGGACGCGCCGCTCGACCTGGAGGCCCTGGCGGCGCACGCCAGCATGAGCGTGCGCACGTTCACCAGGCGCTTCCGCGAGGAGACCGGCATGAGCCCGGCCCGCTGGCTGTCCAGGCAGCGGGTCGAGCACGCCCGTCACCTGCTGGAGACCACCGACCTCGGCGTGGAGGAGGTGGCCAGGCGCGCCGGCTTCGGCACCGCCGTCTCGCTGCGCCAGCACCTGCACGCGGTGGTCGGCGTGGCGCCCCTGGCCTACCGGCACACGTTCCGCCGCCAGTAGGGAATAACCGGACAGAGCGTCCAGTTGCATGAGCCAATTAAGTGGACACATCGTCCGCTTCTGTCTCGTGGAGGAGTCTCATGGAGACCGCTCTTCTGGGTGCCGCGTTGCTGGCCGGTTGCCTCCTCGCCGTCCAGGCGTCGGCGAACCTGCAGCTCAACCGGGCCGTGGGCACGCCCTACGGCGCCTCGACCCTGCAACTGGGCGTCGCGACCGGCCTGCTGGCCGTCCTCGCGCTGGCCACCGGCGCCCTCGGCGTGCTCGCCCGGACGGCCGACGTCCCGGTCTGGCACCTGCTCGGCGGCCTGGCCAGCCCGCTCTACATCACCAGCGGCATCCTGCTGTTCCCCCGGCTCGGCGCCCTGGTGACCGCCGGTCTGTTCGTCACCGGCCAGATGTTCGCCTCGCTCGGGCTGGACTCGTTCGGACTCCTCGGGCTGGCGCGTGAGGAACCGGACGCCGGGATCGTAGCGGGCGCCCTCGCGGTGCTGGCGGGCATCACCGTCATCGTCCGCGGCCTGGGCGGCGGCGTCCCCGGCGGGACCCGGACGCGGCCCGGCTGGCTCGCCCTCGGGCTCGTCGCCGGCGCGGCGCTCCCCGTGCAGGGAGCCGTCAACGCCAGGCTCCGGGCCGGCCTGGACGAGCCGCTCACCGTCGCCGCCGTCAGCTTCACCGTCGCCACGCTCACCATCGCGGCGCTCCTGCTGGTGCTGACCGCCACCCGCCGCACGCCCCGCCCGCGCCTCGCGGGGCTGCGGGCGATGCCCTGGTGGGGCTGGCTGGGCGGGGCGTGCGCGGCCGCGTACGTGACGGGGACGTTCCTGCTCCTGCCCGCCATCGGCGCGGCGGTGACGATCGCCCTGACGGTCACCGGCCAGCAGCTGACCTCCGCCGTCATCGACCACTACGGCCTGTTCCGCATGCCCAGGCGGCCGATGGACGCCTCCCGCCTGCTCGGCCTGGCCCTGCTCCTGGGCGGCACCGTCACGATCCAGCTGAGCTGACCTCTGCCGCCGCGCGACAGCGCGCCCGCGGCGGTCAGGACGAGGCGACCGGGTCCGTGACCCCGCCTGGGCAGGCGACGGCTCCGACGTCCCAGCCCGCGAGCCGCGCCCCGGCCTCGTAGGCGCTCTGGTAGAAGGCCAGGACGGCCTCGCGCGGGGAGGGCTCGGCCCTGGCGTCGTCGTAGCGCAGGATGGCCAGGTGGCTCCCGCGCTGCTCGACCCACTCCGCGGTCCCGGGGAGCAGCGGTTGGCCGGCCAGCCCGGCGGGCTCCGGCGCGGTGTAGGAGTAGAAGGCCGGTTGCGGGAAGGTGTCGTCGCCGAACCAGAAGCCGGAGCTGATCACCTCGCGGGAGTACGCCTCGCGGGTCACCGGGTCGTTGCCGGAAGGCTGGTCGATCACCCGGTCGGAGAACCTCGTGGAGGCGATGTCGAAGGTGTGCCAGAAGTGGTGGACCGGGCTGATCTTGCCCGAGTAACCGGAGGCGAACTCCTCCAGCACCAGGTTGACCTGGCTGAGCACCTGCCAGTAACGCGTCGCGTGGACGGGGTCGTAGGCCGCGTGCTCGGTGTCCTCGGCGAACGGCCGGCCGGAGTCGGGCAGGTCGAACGGCTGCGGGATGTCGACGTCGACCGGCGCGTCCAGGTCCCCGAGTGCCCGCATGACCTCGTCGTAGAACGACGCCACGGACTGGCCGTAGAGGGGGAACGTCACCGCCCGGCCGTCGATCGTGGCGACGACCAGCTGATGGGCGACGAAGTCGAAGTCGATGGTGAAGATCGGCCCGCCGTCGGCCCGTCCCGTCGGGCGGGTGGTGATGCCCCGCCCGGTCAGGTGGAACGGCACGTGCCACCAGTGGTTGCGCCGGATCCCGGCCGCGAGGCGGATCTTGCCGACGATCTGGGCGAAGCGGTGCAGCGTGGCCTTGGTGTCCTGCCATGCGGCCAGCGGGATCGCGGGAAACAGTTCCATGTCCCTCACCATCCCCACGGCCGTCCGATGCATGAGGGGTTGTGCCAAAGTGGGGCGGTGACGCTGACGAACTGGGCGGGAAACACCGCCTTCACGGCATCCCGGATCCACCACCCCACCTCCCTCGACGAGCTCCGGAGCCTGGTCGCCGCCGCCCGGCGGGTGCGCGCGCTCGGCAGCGGCCACTCCTTCAACGACGTCGCCGACTCCCCCGGTGAGCTGGTGCGGCTCGACCGGATGCCGCCCCTGATCGAGATCGACGGCGCGGCGGCGCGGGTGCGGGTCGGCGCGGCCACCACGTACGCGCGGCTCGCCCCCGAGCTGCACGCGCGCGGGTTCGCGCTGGCCAACCTGGCGTCGCTGCCGCACATCTCGGTGGCGGGCTCGGTCGCGACCGGCACCCACGGCTCCGGGGTGGGCAACCCGAGCCTGTCGGCCGCCGTCCGCGGCCTGGAGCTGATCACCGCCGACGGCTCGATGGTCACCCTCGAACGCGGCCACGACGACTTCCCCGGCGCGGTGGTCGCGCTCGGCGCGCTCGGCGTGGTGTCCGCGCTCACCCTGGACCTGGTGCCGGCGTTCGAGCTGCGCCAGTACGTGCGCGAGGGCGTGCCGGACGACGCCCCGTTCGACGAGGTCATGGCCGACGGCTACAGCGTCAGCCTGTTCACCGACTACCGCGACACGCGGGCCTGGATCAAGACCCGCGGCGAGCCGCCCGGCGACGACTGGCACCGCACCCGGCCGGCGGACGGCCCGCGGCATCCCGTGCCCGGCATGCCCGCCGAGAGCTGCACCGTACAGCTCGGCGTGCCGGGGCCGTGGCACGAGCGGCTGCCGCACTTCCGCGCGGACGCGCCGCCCAGCAGCGCCGGGGACGAGCTGCAGTCGGAGTGGCTGCTGGAGCGCTCGCACGCCGCCGCCGCGCTGCGCGAGCTACGCGCGGCGGGCGACCGGATCCGGCCGGTGCTGCAGATCTCGGAGGTGCGCACGGTCGCGGCCGACGACCTGTGGCTGAGTCCCTCGTACGGGCGCGACAGCGTGGCGTTCCACTTCACCTGGGTGAAGAACCCGGAGGCGGTGCTGCCGGTGATCAAGCTGGTGGAGGACGTGCTGGCGCCGTTCGACCCCAGGCCGCACTGGGGCAAGCTGTTCACCCGCCGCCCGGCGGTCCCTGACCGGTTCCGTGAGCTGGTGCGCCGGTACGACCCGGACGGCACGTTCGGCAACACTTTCACCCGGACACTGCTGGATACCTGACGGGAGCTGGCAGGTAAGCGCGGCACGATGGAAGCATGATTGTCAAAGGGCCCTTCGAGACCTCCGACTGGCACGCCGAGCAGCCGTTCGAGCAGCACGACGACGTCTCACTCGGCCGCGTCACGATGACCAAGACCTTCCACGGCGGCCTCACCGCCACCAGCACCGTCCACCTGACGGTGGTGACGACCCCGGTGGAGGAGTCGAAGGCGTACGTGGCCGTGGAGCGCATCGAGGGCACGCTCAACGGCCGGGCGGGCAGCTTCGTCGTGCAGCACAACGCCGCCAGCGACCGGGGCACGCAGTCGTTGCGGATCTCGGTCGTGCCCGACTCCGCCACCGGCGAGCTGCGCGGCCTGCGCGGCGAGATGGACATCGAGATCACCGAGGACGGCGCGCACTCCTACGTGTTCGACTACACCTTGGAGGGTCCCGCCCACTAACCTACCGACCAGCCGGTACGGATGGAGGGCGTCGTGTGGGACCCGGAGCTCGCCGGGCGCGCCGAGTACACGGAAGGCCGGCTGGAGAGCTTCACCCCGTCGAACGTGATCATCGGCCGCGCCGAGATCGACGGTCACCGCGTCGTGGTGTCCGCCGACGACTTCACCGTGCGCGGCGGCGCGACGGACGCCGCCATCAGATCTAGCGTGGGGACTGCCGGGTTCACCCGGCAGGGGAATCGCTTCCCTGTTATGGTTTCTTTGTTCGAAACGGGCAGGGCTTGTCCGTCGCCTACCTCAGCAGGGGAAAGCGAGAAGCCGCTTCCTTCAGGAAGCGGAGGAGTCACCCACGAGAAGCAGATCCTGGCCGAGCGGATGGCGGGCGAGATGCGGGTGCCGCTCGTCCGGCTGATCGACGGCACGGGCGGCGGCGGCAGCGTCAAGCAGCTGGAGGAGTACGGCCGCACCTACGTCCCGTACAACCCGGGCTGGGACCAGGTGGTCGCCAACCTGGGGCGGGTCCCGGTGGTCGCGCTGGCCCTCGGCCCGGTGGCCGGGCTCGGCGCCGCCCGGCTGGTCACCTCCCACGTCTCGATCATGGTCAAGGAGCTGTCCCAGGTGTTCGTGGCCGGCCCTGCCGTGGTCGAGGCGGGGATGGGCGAGAGCCTGGGCAAGGAGGAGCTGGGCGGCTGGCGCACCGTGGCCGCCGCCGGCACCGTCGACCTGGTGGCCGGCTCCGAGCAGGAGGCGTTCGCGCTGACCCGGCGGGTGCTCGGCTACCTGCCGCGCAGCGCCTGGCGGCTCCCGCCGGTCGCCGAGTGCGCCGACGACCCCGGCCGCCTCTCTCCCGAGCTGCGCGCCGCCGTCCCGCGTGACCGGCGCAAGCCGTACGACATGCGCGCGATCATGGACACCGTGTTCGACGAGGGGAGCGTGCTGGAGCTCGGCCGCCGCCACGCGCGCTCCACGATCACCGCGCTGGCCCGGCTCGCGGGGCGGCCGGTGGCGGTGCTCGCGAGCGACCCGCGCTTCTACGGCGGCGGGATGACCGCCCAGGGCGCGGACAAGACGACCCGGTTCCTGGACTTCGCCGAGACCTTCCACCTGCCGGTCGTGCACCTGGTCGACCAGCCGGGGTTCGTGATCGGGGGCGCCGCCGAGCGGGCCGCGACCATCAGGCACGGCGCCCGCGCGCTCGCCGCCGTCTACCAGTCGACGGTGCCGTGGGCGTCGGTGCTGGTGCGGCGGGTGTTCGGGGTGGCGGGGGCCGCGCACCGGCCGCACCACCGTTACGGCCTGCGCGTCGCCTGGCCGTCGGGTGACTGGGGGTCGCTGCCGATCGAGGGCGGGCTGGAGGTGGCGTTCAAGCGGCTGCTGGCGGAGGCCGGGCCGGACGCGGAGGCCATGAAGGCGGAGATCGCGGCGCGGCTGGAGGCGGTCAGGTCGCCGTTCCGCACCGCCGAGGCGTTCCTGGTCGAGGACATCGTGGACCCCGCGGAGACGCGCCCCGTGCTCACCGCGTGGGCGCGCGACGCGTACGAGGTGCTGGAGCCGGGACCGCGGGCCACCACGAGGCCGTGACCAGGCGAAATGTTAGCCAGCGGCTCTCAGCGGCAGAAACCAGGCATGCACATCTGGGGGGTACGGACCGTCCTGCCGGACCACCGGTACGAGCAGGAGGAGATCACCGAGGCGTTCGCCCGGCTCACGGCGGCCGACGAGGGGCTGCTCAAGCGCTTCCACACCGCCACCGGCGTGACCGGCCGCAACCTGGCGCTGCCGCTGGACGACTACGCCAAGCTCGAATCGTTCGGCCGGGCCAACGACGCCTACGTGGAGATCGCGCTCGACCTGGGTGAGCGGGCGATCGCCGGCGCGCTGGACAAGGCCGGGCTGCCGCCGGGGAAGGTCGACCTCCTGGTGTTCTGCTCCACCACCGGGCTCGCCGCGCCGTCGCTCGACGCCCGGCTCGCCCAGCGCGCGGGGCTGCGCGAGGACGTCAAGCGGGTGCCGGTGTTCGGGCTGGGCTGCGCCGCCGGGGCGGCCGGGCTGTCGCGGCTGCACGACTACCTGCGCGGCTGGCCGGACCAGGTGGCGCTGCTCGTCTGCGTGGAGCTGTGCTCGCTCACCGTGCAGCGTGACGACACCTCGGTCGCGAACCTGATAGCCAGCGGCCTGTTCGGCGACGGCGCCGCGGCCGTCGTGGCCGCCGGGCACGGCGACGGACGCGAGGTGGTGGCCACCCGGAGCAAGCTGTACCCCGGCACCGAGCACCTGATGGGCTGGGAGGTCGGCGAGCACGGCTTCCGCATCGTGCTCGACGCCGGGCTGCCCGAGTTCGTGGACCAGGTGCTGGCCGGGGACGTCGTGGCCTTCCTCGCCGACAACGGCCTCACCCCCGGCCAGGTCGGCACCTGGATCTGCCACCCCGGCGGCCCCAAGGTGATCGAAAGGCTGGCCGGGGCGCTGGAGCTGTCACCGGAGGCGCTGGAGGTCACCTGGCGGTCGCTGCGCGAGCACGGCAACCTGTCGTCGGTGTCGGTGCTGCACGTGCTGCAGGAGACGCGCGGGCGCAAGGACCAGCCGGCCGTGCTGCTGGCGCTCGGGCCGGGCTTCTCCGCCGAACTGCTCCTGCTGCACTGGTGATCAGGACGGCTTCGACACCGGGATCCGCTCCAGCCCCTCCGGCCGCTTGCCCGGGTAGACGCCGGTCAGCAGCGCGCTCACCGTGTACAGGTGCCAGGCCAGGGCCGGCTTCTTGACCACCGGGTCGGCGAACAGGGCGCGCACCTCGTCCGGCCGCACGATCGGCGCCAGCGCGTCCAGACTGCCCAGCACCTGCTGCCGCAGCACGTCCGTCAGCACCGGGCCGGGGCTGGTCCGCCAGCTCCAGCCGCCGCCCGTGCGGAGCGTCGGCATGTGCGCCGGGGGCCTCGGCGCCCGCCGCCACCAGTGCGACGGCCGGCTCTCCAGCGCCGCGGCGAACCGCCACGGCTTGCCCTCGATCGGCACGTCACGCAGCTGGGGCGCGAACCGCAGGATCAGCGCGTAGATCACCTCTTCGGACAGCCGCCAGGCCTGATCCAGCCCCAGCGCGGCCCGTACCACGCGGTTGTCCAGGAACGGCCGGACCGGGTCGCCGCGGCGCAGCGACCCCGCGCGGGCGCTGGCCTGCCAGCGGCCCACCTTGTACCAGACGTAGATGTGGTCCAGCGCCTCCAGCCGGTCCTTCCTGGCCAGCCACGGCCGGGCCAGCTCGCGGGCGTGCTCGTTCGCCTCGTCGGTGAACAGCTTGTCGTCCTTGCCGAACGTGGTGGTGATGCGGCGCAGCAGCGCCTTGTCGCTCAGGTCGCTCTGCAGCAGGTTCAGGCTGCCCGCCCGGAGCGTCTCGCCGCTCTGCCCGGACATGGTCGGCTTGCCGGAGTAGGGCAGGTAACCGACGATCGACTCGTACGCGGACGTCATGCCCTCGCAGGTGCGCAGCGTCTCCCAGACCCGGTCCAGCGGGTGCTCCACCAGCACCGCGTCCTGCCCGGCCGTCTGCGGCGGCGCGATCACCGTGTGCTCGACGCCGAGCCGGCCGGCGATCTGCCGGGCCAGGATCACGTCCGGGTGCGCGTCGAGCCCGTTCGTGGTCACCCGGAACGGCACCTTCGCGGCGTACAGCAGCGCCCCGAGGATGCGGGTGTCGCGCCCGCCGGTCAGCGCCAGGTTCACCGGCTCGCCCAGCCCGCGCAGCGGGGCGACGGTGGCCAGCAGCGCCTCGGCCAGCTCGCCGATCGCCTTCCGCTTGCCCCGCTCCGACGTCGGCGCGGGCGCCGCCACCGGCAGCGGCGTCTCGGTGATGACGCGCCGCCCGTCCCGCACGTCCAGCCGCGTGCTCGGGCGCAGCGCCGTCACCCCCCGGTACGGGGTCTCGTCCGACAGGAAGAACCCCTGGCGGACCATCGTCTGCAGGGCGAGCACGTCGTGCTCCACCCGGTCGCCCTGCTGGGCCGCCAGGTGCACGAGCAGGGCCCGGCTGCCGACGACGTGCAGCTCGGGCGTCTCGGCGTAGAACACCGGGCAGACCCGGTTGATCGCGGTCGCCGCGGACAGCACGCCGTCGCCCGCCACCCAGGCGGAGAAGCAGCCGCCGATCCCCTCGCCCAGCGGATCGCCGATCAGCCGGCCGGCATCGTCCGGGTCGGCCAGATGACCGTTCAGCCCGAGCACCCGCCCGCCCGACTCCGTCAGCAGCGGCGGCCGCCGCGAGTCGTCCGGCTCGTTCGTCCACCCGAACAGGGACACGCCGCGGCCGTGCCATTCGCTGCCGCGGATCACCTCCGGCGGGACCGGGAAGGCCGTCTCGGCGACGGAACGGATCTTCTCCAGGACCCTGGCCGGAACCTCACGGCCCTTGGCGGCCAGACCCACATAGATACGCACGGCACCCATGCCTACAGGAAACGACTACTTCGTGACAATCGATCACGTAAGAGTCGCGGTTTGCGCTCGCTTGCGTCACCGGCCCGGCCGGCCGCTCCCCAGACCCGTCATAGGGCTTGGAGGTGACGCACATGAAGAAACGTTCGCTGACGGCGATCGGACTCGCGGCGCTGCTGACGCTCACCGCGTGCGGCGGCTCGGCCGGGGACGCGCCCGCCGCCCAGGAGAACCCGGCGCCCATGCGCCCGGAGCTGTCGGAGACCACCAGCGCCAGGATCTCCACGTTCGCGCTGGACGTCGACACCGCCTCGTACTCCTACGCGCGCCGCACCCTGCGGGAGGGGCGCCGGCCGGAACCCGGCCAGATCCGGCCCGAGGAGTTCGTCAACTCCTTCCGCCAGGACTACGCCGAACCGCCCGACAACGGCTTCACCGTGCACACCGACGGCGCCCGGCTCCCCGGCCGCGACCGGGCCGTGCTCCGGGTCGGCCTGCAGACACGCGGCTCCACCACCCAGGCCCGCAGGCCGGCCAACCTCACCTTCGTCATCGACGTCTCCGGCTCCATGGCCGAGCCCGGCCGGCTCGACCTCGTCCAGCAGGCCCTGCGCACGCTGCTCGACCAGCTCACCCCCGGCGACCAGGTCGCCGTCGTGGCCTTCAGCGACACGGCCCAGCTGCTCGCCGCCATGACGCCGCTCGCCGCCCGGGCCGACCTGCACGCCGCCGTCGACCGGCTCACCGTGCAGGGCGGCACCAACCTCGAGTCCGGGCTCGTCCTCGGGTACGAGGAAGCCTCGCGCGCCTTCCGGCCCGCCGCCACGAACCGGGTCATCCTGCTCTCCGACGGCCTCGCCAACCAGGGCAGCACCGCCTGGCAGGCCATCCTCGACCGGGTCGGGGAGAGCGCCGCCGAGGAGATCACGCTGCTCACCGTCGGCGTCGGCCGCGAGTACGGCGACGAGCTGATGGAGCAGCTGGCCGACAACGGCGACGGCGCCGCCATCTACGTGTCGAGCCCCGAGGAGGCCGAGAGGGCGTTCGTCTCCCGGCTGCCCGCCACCCTCGAACTGCGCGCCCGCGACGCCAAGGCCCAGGTCGAGTTCAACCCTGACGTGGTCGAGGAGCACCACCTCGTCGGGTACGAGAACCGGGCGCTGAAGGCGGAGGAGTTCCGCGACGACAGCGCCGACGGCGGCGAGGTCGGGCCCGGCCACTCCGTCACCGCCCTGTACGCGCTCAAGCTCAGGCCCGGCGCCGAAGGCCATCTCGCCACCGCCACCGTGCGCTGGCAGGACCCCGACACCCGCCGGCCCGCCGAGGCCGCCGACTCCGTCGATGTGGGCGCCCTCGCCGGCGAACTGTGGTCCGGCGCGCCGCTGCGGCTCCAGGTGGACGTGGTCGCCGCGGCCTTCGCCCTCCAGATGCGCGACGGCGAGGCGTTCGGCATGGACCTGCCCGCGCTCGGCGAGCACGCCGCCCGCCTGGCGCGGTCCTCCGAGGACCCGATGGTCACCGAGCTGGCCGGGCTCATCGGCAAGGCGGGCGAGGTGCGATAACCGATTGCGAGGATTGTGGCCGTCTGGGCATCTTGAGAGGGTGAGCGTGAAAGTCGAACCGCCCGCCAGGCTCGGGCAGACGACCCTCCCCGACGGCCGCAGGCTCGGCTGGGCCGAGTGGGGGCCGCACGACGGCCGGCCCGTGCTCTTCTGCCCCGGGGCGGGCACCAGCCGGACACTCGGCTTCGGCGCGGGGACGGTCGACCGGCTCGGCATCCGGCTCGTCTCGCTCGACCGTCCCGGGCTCGGCGCCTCCGATCCCAGCCCGGGCCGCACCCTCGCGGACTGGCCCCGCGACGTGCGCGCCTCCGGGCTCGACGGCATCCCGGTCGTCGGGTTCTCCCAGGGCGCGCCGTTCGCGCTGGCCTGCGCCGCGGCCGGCGTCGCCTCCCGGGTCACGATCGTGTCCGGCTCCGACGAGGTGGCCGCGCCCGAGTTCCGCGACGGGCTGCCGCCCGAGCTGCGCGGCCTCGTCGACTCGGTGACCGGCGACCCCGTGGCCGCCGAGGAGTTCTTCTCCCGGTTCACCCCCGACGCGCTGTGGGACATGATCGTGCCCGGCAGCCCTCCCGAGGACCGGGCCGTGTACGAGGACCCGGCCTTCGAACGGGCCTACCGCAGGGCCATGGCGGAGGCGTTCCAGCAGGGGCCCGGCGGCTACGCCCGCGACACGCTGCTGGCCATGGGACGGTGGCCGTTCGACCTCGGGCGCGTCACCGTACCGGCCGAGCTCTGGTACGGCGAGCTGGACCACGGGCACTCGCCCGACCAGGGGGCGACGCTGGCCGGGCGCATCCCCGGGGCGCGGCGGCACCTCGTCGCGGGGGTGGGCGGGGCGCTGCTGTGGACGCACGCCGAGGTGATCCTCGGCGGCCTGGCCGGTGAATAAAGCGGTACGAGAGAGGTCTTAGGGTCCGATACACTGGGGCACGCAGCGATGCGAGGGGCTATGGCGCAGTTGGTAGCGCGCTTCCATGGCATGGAAGAGGTCTGGGGTTCGAATCCCCATAGCTCCACCTCACACAGGTAGTCATTTTCGGGCCTGCCGCTCGTGCCAGACCGGCTCGGCGCTCTCGTGCACGGTCCCGTCAGCGCCGAAGATCAGGAAACGGTCGAGATCGGCGGCGAACCAGCGGTCGTGGGTGACGGCCAGCACGGTGCCGGAGAAGGATTCCAGACCCTGCTGCAGGGCTTCCGCGCTGGCCAGGTCGAGGTTGTCGGTGGGCTCGTCCAGCAACAGCAGGGTGGCGCCGGACAACTCCAGCAGCAGGATCTGCAGCCGGGCCTGCTGGCCGCCCGAGAGGGTCTCGAACAACTGGCCGGCGGCGGGCGCGAGCTCGTAGCGCGCCAGAGCGGCCATCGCCTCGTTCAGCGTGCACGCGTGACCGGTCGTGACCAGCTCGACCGGGGTGCGGCCGTGCAGGTCCGGCCGGGCGTGGGTCTGCACGAACCGCCCCGGGACCACCCGCGCCCCCAGCCGCGCGGAGCCGCTGTGCCGCACCGCGGGCGCCGCGCCGTCGGCGGCCTGCTCCAGCAGCTCCAGGAACGTGGACTTGCCCGAGCCGTTGGAGCCGAGGATCCCGACCCGCTCGCCGTACCAGATCTCGGTGTCGAACGGCCGCATCAGGCCGACGAGCTCCAGGTTCTCGCACATGACGGCGCGCTTGCCGGTGCGGCCGCCGCGCAGGCGGATCCGCACGTTCTGCGCCCTGGGCGGGCGCTGGGGCGGACCGGCCTCCTCGAAGCGGCTCAGCCGGGTGCGCGCGGCGCGGTAGGCCGAGGCCAGCGCGTCGTTGTTGGCCGCGGTCTGCCGCAGGGTGTGCACCATCCGCCTGAGCTTGGCGTGCTCCTCGTCCCAGCGGCGGCGCCGCTCTTCCAGCCGGCTGATGCGCTGCTCACGCGCGTCGGCGTAGGCGGCGAACCCCCCGCCGTGGACCCAGACGCCGCGGTCCTCCACGGTCACGATCCGGTCGGCCGCCTCGGCCAGAAGCCGGCGGTCGTGGGAGACGAGCAACACGGTCTTGTCCGTGGCCCGCAACCGGCCTTCGAGCCACTCCTTGGCGGGCACGTCCAGATAGTTGTCCGGCTCGTCCAGCAGCAGGACCTCGTCAGGGCCGCGGAGCAGGGCCTCCAGGGCGAGGCGTTTCTGCTCGCCTCCCGACAGGGTGGTCACCGGGCGGTCCCTGACCGCGTCGCAGGGCAGGCCCATGGCCTCGGTGGTGCAGACGTCCCAGACGACCTCCATGTCGTAGCCGCCGACGTCGGCGTAGTCGGCGACGGCCTGCGCGTAGGCCAGCTGCGACGCCTCGTCGTCGCGGGCGGCGATCGCCTCCTCCGCCCGCGCCAGGGCCTCGGCGGCGTCCCGGACCCGCTCCGGCGCCACCGACAGCAGCAGGTCGTGCACGCTGCGGCCGTCGCGGATGTCGCCGATGAACTGCCGCATCACCCCCAGCCCTCCTGAGGAGACCACCCGGCCGTCGGCCGGTCGCAGATCCCCGGCGATCAGCTTCAGCAGGGTGGTCTTGCCCGCACCGTTCGGTCCCACCAGGGCGGCCTTGACGCCGTCCCCGACGCGGAAGGACACCTCGTGCAGGAGCAGCCGCCCGTCCGGCAGCACGTAGGTCAGCCCGTCCACCTCGACGTGTCCTGCCACGATCCCTCCTTCGCCGGATCACTGTTCCGGTCACTGGATCAATGATCCGGTGCCCGATCGCCATACTAGACTCACGTACGTGGACATCAGCAAGGCAGATTCGGGAGCCCGCCGATCAGGGAGCGCGGGGGACGTGTGGCTGCGCCCGTCCGCGCGGAAGGGACGCGACGCCCCGCCGCTCAGCCGGGATCGGATCGTCGAGGAGGCCGTGACGCTCCTGGACGCCGAAGGCGCCGACCGGCTGACCATGCGCCGGCTGGCCGAACGGCTCGGCACCGGCTCGACCACGCTCTACTGGCACGTGAAGACCAAGGACGACGTCCTCGACCTCGCCCTCGACATGATCTTCGCCGAGGTCCGGATCCCGGCGGAAAGCCGGGGGTGGCGCGCCGACATCACCGCGCTGATCGACGGATGGCGCGCGGTCCTGCTGCGGCATCCCTGGTCGGCGGCGCTGCTGAGCCGTCCGATGCTGGGGCCCAACGTGCTGGCCCGCAGTGAGTTCCTGTACGCGACCCTCCTGAGGGCCGGTGCCGTCGAACCCCACCTCACGGCGGCCGCGTACGGGCTGTCCAACTACGTCATCGGCTCCGGGCTGATGCAGGCCACCTGGCCCACCGGCGCGGGGCAGGAGGCGCGGCAGGCGGCTCAGGAGCACCTGCGCGCCCATCGGGACAGCTACCCGGCCCTCGCCGCCCACGGCCCGCACGTCGCGGAAGCCGACTGGGACACCGGCTTCGCCCTCGGCCTGACCTGGCTTCTCGACGGCATCCAGGCCGGGATCGCCGGGAAGTGATCCTCTCCGGCGGCGCTACGCTGCTGTGCCATGCCTGAGACGCGCCTCGACACCGCCCGGATCCGGGCGGCCCGCGAGATGATCGACCCGATCTTCCTCGACACTCCGCTCTACCGCTGCGAGGCGCTGGAGCCCGGCCTCGGGTGCGCGGTGAGCGTCAAGCTCGAAACGGCGAACCCGGTCCGGAGCTTCAAGGCCCGCGGCACCGAACTCGTGACGAGCGCCCTCGCCGCCGGCGGCTCGCGAGCCGTGGTGTGCGCCAGCGCGGGCAACCTCGGCCAGGCCCTCGCCTGGTCCGGTCGCGGCCGGGGGTTGGACGTCACCGTCGTGGCGTCCCGCTTCGCGCCCGCCGCCAAGCTTGATCGGATCCGCGCGCTGGACGCCAGGCTGGAGCTGGTGGACGGTGACTTCGACCTGGCTCGTGAGCGGGCGGCCGGCATCGCGCGGTACGAGGGGATCCGGCTGGTCGAGGACAGCCTGGACATCGAGACCTGCGAGGGCGCGGCGACCATCGGCCTGGAGCTGGCCGGCGCCGTGCCGTCGTTCGACGCCGTGCTGATCGCCCTCGGCGGCGGGGCGCTGGCCACCGGCGTGGGCCACGTGGTGAAGGCCCTGGCCCCCGGCGTCGAGGTGATCTGCGTCCAGCCCGCGGGCGCGCCGGCGATGACCCTCTCCTGGCGGCAGCGGCGCGTCGTCACCACCGAGACGACCGACACCATCGCCGACGGCGTCGCCGGCCGGCTGCCGATCGCGGCCGTCCTGGACGACCTCCTCCAGGTCGCCGACGACGCCGTCCTCGTCCAGGAGACGTCGATCATCGCCGGCATGCGGCTGCTCCTCGACCATGCCGGCCTCGTCGTCGAACCGTCGGCCGCGCTCGGCATCGCGGCGATCCTCGAAGACCGTGACCGCTTCGCCGGCCGGCACGTGGTCACCATCGTGTGCGGCGGCAACGTCGACCCGGACGCCTACCGCCGCTGGACCGGCCCGGCTGCCCGCGAGTCCTGACTTCTCGCAGCAGCCCAGCGGGCGAGCGTCAGGCCTTGTCCATGTCGGGCTCCACACCCCCGCAGGAGACGCGCATGATCTGGTTCAGGGGCGAGTAATAGTTCGAGTCGTTGCGCGACCGCTCGTCGGCGAGCCGCGCGAACTCGCCAAGCGCTGGGTTTTCCGCGTTCTTCGCCATGTCGAGGACCTTGTGCCACTCATCCATCCGCGCCGCGTAGCCTTCCGGCCCGCTGTTGGCCACCAGCGTGAGCAGCGGACGCGCCTCACCGCAGATGTCAGAAGACGAAACGGCCGGGGCACCACAGGCGGACAGAGTGAGAGACATCAAGGCACAACCAGCTAAGGCGGCTCTCGTTTGGAGGGTTCGGGGGGACATGCGCTCCTCCTGACTCAATGACATGACAAAGGACCGGCCCCACGTTAGCGCTCACAACCCACGCCCACAGCCGCATCGCCCCGTGCCCGGCGCTCACATACACCTGCTTCTCCGGCGCCTTCGACCGACCCCGCGACGGGCGCATCGCAGGCGGATCTCCCGCAGGCTATGGTTCGAGGGCTTGCCCTTTGAGTGTGGACGGTGATTGCGCTGCTCAGCGGCGTGGCCGACCCTTATGATTACCGTATGTCATCCCCCCAGCACCGTATGCACCTCGCCGACCGCGTCAAGAGATTGGAATTGCGCGTGTTCGCCACCGGGACCGACGTCGCCGAACTCAAGACCGCCGTCAAGCAACTCCCGAGCACGATCCGTAAGGAGATCCTTGACTACACCGAGCCGGTCTTCGGCGAGATCATGGCCGGCCACGCCACGCTCCCCACGCGCAAGGATCTGCAGGGGGTGGAGCAGCGGCTGACCGAGAAGTTCGAGCACCGCTTCTCCGACCTGGATTCCCGCCTCGACGGCGTCGACACCCGCCTCGACCGCATGGACACCCGCCTCGACAGCATGGAGTCTCATCTCAGGCAGATCCTGGCCGTCCTCGGCAAGACGGAGAACTGATCGGCTCGGACGCCACCGGCCCGGCGGCAGAAGGCGATCTCGTCGCGGGCTGAGGGTGTGTGCCACCCGGCTCCTTGCGGGCCGGGTTTTCTCATGCCCGCGGATGGCTGATCACTGTGGGGCGAAGGCGCGGAGGAAGGTGTCGACGGCCGCGTCCGCGATGCGGGCGAGGTCGTCGTCCGAGGGGGTTTCCAGGGGCCAGTGCAGGTCGGCGGGGCCGGTGAGGAGGGCGAGGAGCTGCTCGGCCGCCGTCGAGGGGTCGGCCGGGCGCAGGCGGCCCGCGAGGGTCAGGCGGGCGAGGCGGTCGGCGAGGGCTTCGGTGACGCGGTGGCCGGAGGGGCCTCGTACGAGGGAGAGCAGGTCGGGGAAGCGTGCCAGCTCGGCGTGGAGGAGGCGGCGGACGGCGCGGGAGCGGTCGTCGCAGTGGCAGCGGAGCAGGTCGAGCGCCACTTCCCGGAGGACCGGGCGGAGGTCGTCGCCGGGGTCGGTGAGGCGGTCGAGGGTGGCCAGGTGGCGGGCGATGGCAGTGCCGGCGGCGGCCGTCATCGCCTCGCGGAACAGGGTGGCCTTGTCGGTGAGGTGGTTGTAGACGGTGGGCTTGGCGACCCCGGCCTCGTCGGCGATCTCCTGGACGCAGGCCTGGTCGTAACCGCGACGGGCGAAGACGGTGATCGCGGCGTCGAGGATGGCCTGCCGCTTGTCGATGCGGCCACGGGTGGTGGGCATGACGTCATTCTAGGTGCGTACTGAACTCATGGGTTCAGTGTTACTGACTAGGCTGTTAGATTGAACCAGTGAGTTCAAATTTGTCGCGATTGGTCGCGGTCGTCCTGCTGGGCGGGATGCTCGGCATCCTCAACAGCACGATGGTCGCCGTCGGGATCGACACCCTGGCCGCCGCGTTCGGCACGTCGCTCAGCGCGGTCGGCTGGGTGTCGACCGGGTTCCTGCTGGCCGTGACCGCCGCCATCCCGGTCACCTCGTGGGCCGTCGAGCGGTTCGGCGCGCGGCGGCTGTGGCTCTTCGGGCTGCTGGTGTTCCTCGCCGGGTCGCTCGGCGCGGGGCTGGCCTGGGACACCGGCGCTCTCATCGCCTTCCGTGCTGTCCAGGGGCTGGGCGCGGGAGTGCTCGACCCGCTGGTGCTCGTGCTGCTCGCCCGCGCGGCGGGGCCGCGGCGGGCTGGGCAGGTGATGGGGCTGATGGGCGTGGTGCTGTCGCTGGGTCCGGTGCTCGGGCCGCTGGCGGGCGGCGCGCTGCTGCAGGCGTTCTCCTGGCAGTGGATGTTCCTGCTGAACGTGCCGGTCGGGATGGTGGCCTACCTGCTGGCGCTAAGGGTGATCCCGGCCGACGCCCCGCCGGCGGGGTGGCGTACCCGGCTGGACGTGACCGGCGTGGTGCTGCTCGCGCCCGGGTTCGCGGCGCTCGTGCTGGCGCTGTCGCAGGCCGCCGAGCAGGCCGCGTTCGGGGTGTGGCAGGTGCTCGTCCCGCTCGCGGCCGGCACGGCCCTGCTGGCGGGGTACGGCCTGCACGCGCGCCGTGGACAGCCGCTGATCGACCCGCGGCTGTTCGCCCGGCGCTCCTTCAGCGCCGCCGTGGTGGTCATGGGGCTGGTCGGGCTGGCCACGTTCGCCACCCTGTTCGCGCTGCCGCTGTTCTTCCGGCAGGTGCACGGGGTGGGCGCGCTGGCCGCCGGGCTGCTGGTGGCGCCGGTCGGCGCGGGCGCCGCGGTGGCGATGCCGCTGGCCGGACGGCTGTCGGACCGGCTCGGCGCGCGCGGCCTGGCGCTGGGCGGCGCGGCGGTGGCGGCGCTCAGCGGGCTGGCCTTCACCCGGGTCGGTCCCGAGACCGGGTGGGTATGGCCGGTGCTCGCGGGCTGCGCCATGGGGCTCGGGCTGGGCTTCGTCGGCGCTCCGACGATGGGCTCGCTCTACCGGCTGCTGCCCGCGCCGCTGATCCCGCAGGGCAGCGCCGTGCTGTACATGCTGAACCAGCTCGGCGCGGCGCTGGGCATCGCGGTGGTCACGCTCATCGTGCAGACCGCGGGCGATCCGCAACGCGGGCTGCGCGGCGTCTTCTGGTTCGCCCTGGCGATGGTCGTCGTGATCCTGGCGGCGGCCCCCCTGTTCCCCGGCCGCCCGGCCCCCGAAGCACGGGCGGCCCCGGAGCGGACGGGATCAGCCTGACGCGGCCACCGCCCCGGGAAGCGGTGGCCGGAGGAAAGACGTCAGAACCCCTGGGCCAGGCGGTAGTACGCCTGGTTCCAGCGGATCTCCTTGGCGAACTGGCGCGGGGTGGTGTCGGCGTCGATGACGAGGAGCTCGACGCCGAGCATCTCGGACAGGTCCGTCAGCTCCTCGACCCCGACGGCCGTGGACAGCACCGTGTGGTGCGGGGCGCCGGCGGTGAGCCAGGCCTCGGCCGAGGTGCGCAGGTTCGGGCGGGGCTGCCAGACCGCGCGGGCGACCGGCAGCGCGGGCAGCGGCTGCGGCGGCGCGACCAGGTCGATCTCGTTGGCCACCAGCCGGAACCGGTCCCCCATGTCCGCCAGGCCCACCACGACGCCCGGCCCGGGCGTGGCGTCGAACACGAGCCGGACCGGGTCCTCCCGGCCGCCGATGCCCAGCGGGTGGATCTCGCACGACGGGGTGCCGGAGGCGATCGTCGGGCAGACCTCCAGCATGTGGGCGCCGAGGATGAGCTCCTCGCCCGGCGTCAGGTGGTAGGTGTAGTCCTCCATGAACGAGGTGCCGCCGGGCGCCATCGCCTTGAGGGTGCGCAGCAGCACGGACGTCTTCCAGTCGCCCTCGCCGCCGAAGCCGTAGCCGTCGGCCATGAGCCGCTGCACCGCCAGGCCGGGCAGCTGGCGCAGCCCGCCGAGGTCCTCGAAGTTGGTGGTGAACGCCTTGAAGCCGCCGCTCTCCAGGAAGTGGCGCAGGCCCAGCTCGATCCTGGCCGCGTAGCGCAGCGACTCGCGCCGTTCGCCGAGCAGCTCGGGCGCCACCCGGTAGAGCTCCTCGTACTCCTTGATCAGCTTGTCGACGTCGGCGTCGGCGGCCGCGTCGACGGCCTCGACCAGGTCGTTCACCCCGTAGGTGTTGACCGAGACGCCGAAGCGGAGCTGGGCCTCGACCTTGTCGCCCTCGGTGACGGCCACGTCGCGCATGTTGTCGCCGAACCTGGCCAGCTTGAGCGTGCGCAGCTCGGCCAGGCCGGAGGCGGCGCGCACCCAGGACAGGACGCGCTCGGCCACGGCCGGGTCGCTGACGTGCCCGGCCACGGTCTTGCGGGCCACCCCGAGCCGGGTCTGGGCGTACCCGAACTCGCGGTCGCCGTGCGCGGCCTGGTTGAGGTTCATGAAGTCCATGTCGATGCTCGCCCACGGCAGCTCCACGTTGGCCTGCGTGTGCAGGTGGAGCAGCGGCTTGCGGAGCGCGTCCAGGCCGGCGATCCACATCTTCGCCGGGGAGAACGTGTGCATCCACGCGATCACGCCGGCGCAGGTGTCGTCGGCGTTCGCCTCCAGCATCACGCGCCGGATGGCGGCCGCGTCGGTCAGGACCGGCTTCCACTGCACGGGCACCGGCAGCGCCTCGGCGATGCGCCGCGACTGCTCGGCCACCTGCCGCAGCGTGTCTTCCCCGTACAGCCCCTGGCTGCCGGTCAGAAACCAGATGTTCAACGTGGACTCCTCTGTCCGTAGACGTTCTGGTAGCGGTCGTACAGGCGGTCGATGTGCTCCGGCTTGATCGGCAGAGGCTCGCCGAGCTGCCTGGCGACGTGGACGGTGCGGGCGACGTCCTCGCACATCACCGCCGCCTTCACCGCCGCCTTGGGGTCCTTGCCGATGGTGAAGACGCCGTGGTTCCGCATGAGCACGGCGGGCGAGCGGTGGCCGTCGAGCGTGGCCACGATGCCCTGGCCGATGGAGTCGTCGCCGATCAGCGCGAACGGTCCCACCGGGATGTCGCCGCCGAACTCGTCGGCCATCGCGGTCAGCACGCACGGGATCGGCTCGCCCCTGGCCGCCCACGCCGAGGCGTAGGTGGAGTGGGTGTGCACGACGCCGCCGACATGCGGCATGTGGCGGTAGACGTACGCGTGCGCGGCGGTGTCGCTGGACGGCGCGTGGTCGCCCTCGACGAGGTTGCCGTCGAGGTCGCAGACGACCATGCTCTCCGGGGTCAGCTCGTCGTAGGAGACGCCGGAGGGCTTGATGACGAACAGGTCCTCGCCGGGGACGCGGCCGGAGACGTTCCCGGCGGTCCAGGCGACGAGGCCGTAGCGGACCAGTTCCGCGTGCAGGGAGGCGACCGTGGTCCTCATGAGGCGGCCTCGTTCCTGATGGCGCGCAGGGTGTGCAGCATGCGTCCGTCTCCGAAGTGGTCGTGCAGGTTGCGGTATTCGGCGTACAGCCGGTCGTAGGCGTCGGCCCTGGTCGGGTCGGGCACGTACGCGGCCTCGGTGCGCTTGCCCATGGCGGCGGCGGCCTTCTCGATGTCGGCGTAGACCCCGGCCGCGACGGCGGCGTGGATGGCCGAGCCGAGCGCCGGGCCCTGGTCGGAGCCGATGGCCGACAGCGGGCGGCGCAGCACGTCGGCGTAGACCTGCATGAGGAAGCGGTTCTTCAGCAGGCCGCCGGCCACGACGAACTCCTCGACCGGGACTCCGGCCTGCTCGAAGGTCTCCACGATCATGCGGGCGCCGAACGCGGTGGACTCGATGAGCGCCCGGTAGACGTCCTCGGGCCGGGTGGCGAGGGTCTGGCCGACGATGACGCCGGACAGGTTGTGGTCGACGAGCACGGAGCGGTTGCCGCCGAACCAGTCGAGCGCGACCAGGCCGTGCTGTCCGACGGCCTGCTTCTCGGCCAGCGAGGTCAGGTACTCGTGCGCGTTCATGCCCTGGGCCGCCGCCGCCTCCGCGTACCCGGCGGGGACGTGGGCGTCGGCGAACCAGGCGAAGATGTCGCCCACGGCCGACTGGCCGGCCTCGTACCCCCACAGGCCGGGCACGATGCCGTCGCGTACGACGCCGCACATGCCGGGCACCTCGGCGAGCCGGTCGCTGGGCATGATGTGGCAGGTGGAGGTGCCCATGATGGCGACCATCTGGCCGGGCCTGACGGCGTCGGCGGCGGCCGCGGTGACATGCGCGTCGACGTTGCCCACGGCGACGGCGATGCCCTCGGGCAGGCCGGTCCAGGCGGCCGCCTCGGCGGACAGGGGGCCGGCGAGGCCGCCGAGCGGGGCGAGCGTGACGCCGCCGGTCTTCTCGCCGATCTGTCCGGTGGCGAGCTTGGCGGCGAAGCCGGAGAAGCCGGGGTTCAGCTCGGCCAGGAACTCCTCGGACGGGTAGCCGTCATCCTGAAAAATCCCCTTGTATCCGGCGGTGCAGATGTTGCGGCTCTCCACCCCGGTGAGCTGCCAGATGATCCAGTCGGCGGCCTCGATCCACCGGTCGGCCGCGGCGTACGTCTCCGGGTCCTCCTCCAGGACCTGCAGCGCCTTGGCGAACTCCCACTCGGAGGAGATCTTGCCGCCGTACCGGGGCAGCCAGCTCTCCCCGCGCCGGGCCGCCAGCTCGTTGATCCGGTCGGCGTGCGCCTGGGCGGCGTGGTGCTTCCACAGCTTGGGCCAGGCGTGCGGCCGTTCGGGGGTGTGGAAGCAGAGGGGGGTGCCGTCGGCGGTGGCGGGCAGCACGGTGCAAGCGGTGAAGTCGGTGCCGATGCCGATCACGTCGTCGGCCTGGACGCCCGCCGCGGCGAGGGCGCCGGGCACGGCCACGCGGAGCACGTCGATCCAGTCCTGCGGCGACTGCAGCGCCCAGTCGGGGCCGAGCCGCACGCCGGAGCCGGGCAGCTCCCGCTCGATGACGCCGTGCGCGTACTCGTGGACGGCGCTGCCGAGCTCAGCGCCGTCGGACACGCGGACGACGACGGCACGCCCGGACAGCGTGCCGAAGTCCACTCCGACCACGAACTTGTTAGCGTTCACACTGATCTCCAGGGGATTCGTACGGGGCCTTGCGATATAACACGGCATATATCACGGCACCCGCGCGGCGGCAGCCGTGCTGGACCTGACGACGAAACCGGGCGGCACGACGAGGCGCTCACACGTGCCCGCCCCCGCGTCGAGCTGCCGGAGCAGCACCTCGATGCAGTGCCTGCCCACCTGGTCGAAGTCCTGCCTGACCGTGGTGAGCGGGGGCGAGAAGAACGCCGACTCGGGGATGTCGTCGAAGCCCACGACGCTGATCTGGTCGGGTACCTTCACTCCTTCCTCGGAGAGCGCGCGCAGCACGCCCAGCGCCATCTGGTCGTTGGCCGCGAAGACGGCGGTGACGCCGTCCATCGCGGCCAGGCTCCGGCCGGCCGCGTAGCCGGCGTGCGGGCTCCAGTCGCCGGGCAGCGGCTCGGGCACCGGCCGGCCCGCCTCCTCCAGCGCGGCCCGCCAGCCCTCCAGCCGCCCCTCGGTCTCCAGCCAGTCGGGCGGGCCGGTGACGTGGTGGACGGTCCGGTGGCCCAGCTCCAGCAGGTGCCGGGTGGCGAGCCTGGCGCCCTCGGCCTGGTCGATGCAGACCACCGAGACGTCGCCACGCAGGGTGCCCTCGACCGCCACCGCCGGGGTGCCCGACGGCAGGCTCTCCAGCGCCGGGCCCGCCGAGCGCCGCGGCGCCACCACCACGACCCCGTCCACGCCCTGCTCGGACAGGTAGTCGATGGCGTCGCGGACGCTGTCGACGTCGAGCGTCTTCAGGCTCACGATGCTCACGAAGTAGCCGGCCGTCCTGGCCGCCTGCTCGATGCCGTAGATCGTGCTGGCCGGTCCGTAGAGCGTGGTGTCGAAGCTGACCACGCCGAGCATCCGCGACCGCTTGGTGACCAGGGCGCGGGCGGCCAGGTTGCGGCGGTAGCCGAGCCTGGTGATCGCCTCCTCCACCCGGGCCCTGGTGTCGGGCCGGACGTTGGGATGGTCGTTGAGCACCCGGGAGACCGTCTGGTGCGACACGCCGGCCTCCCTGGCCACGTCGGCCATCACCGGAGGGCGGCGCTTCGGTGGCGCTACCACGGTCTCTCCTTTCCAGCGGTACGGACGAGCGGGCGGACGATCAGGCGGCGGCGCCCGCGCGGCGCTTGGTCCACACGTCGAAGGCGACGGCGGCCAGCAGCACGAGGCCCTTGACGAGCATGACCCGCTCACTCGGCGAGCCGATCAGGGACATGCCGTTGTTGATCACGGCCATGATGAGACCGCCGGTGATGGCCCCGACCACCTTGCCGACGCCGCCCTGGACGGCCGCGCCGCCGATGAAGGCCGCGGCGATCGCGTCGAGCTCGAACATGTTGCCCGCGGTGGGTCCCGCCTGGTTGAGCCGGCCGGCGAAGATGACGCCGGCGATGGCCGCCAGCACGCCCATGTTGACGAAGATCCAGAAGACGACCTTCTTGACCTTGACGCCGGACATGACCGCGGCCTGCAGGTTGCCGCCGATCGCGTAGATCTGCCGGCCGAACACGGTCTTGTTGGCCAGCAGCGAGTAGCCCAGCACCAGCACCGCGAGCAGCACCAGCACCCAGGGCAGGTTCTTGAACCGGGCGAGCTGCACGACCAGGAACAGGATGAGCGCGGCCCCCGCGGCCATCTTGACCACGAACACCGCGAACGGCTCCACGGCCTGCCCGTAACCCGCCCTGGCCGTCCGGGTGCGCCACTGCGAGACGACCATGCCCGCGATGGCGACCAGTGCGACCAGCAGGCTGAACAGGTCGGCGCCGCCCAGCGGGCCGAGCCCGACGTTGCCGAGATAGCCGCTGGTGAACCCGTTGGCCAGGGTGCGGACCTGGTCGGGGAACGGGCCGATGCCCTGGTTGCCGAGCACGGTCAGGGTGAGCGCGCGGAACAGCAGCATGCCCGCCAGCGTCACGATGAACGCCGGGATGCCGAAGTAGGCCACCCAGTAGCCCTGCCAGGCCCCGATGAGGGCGCCCGCCGCGATCGTGATCAGCAGGGCCAGCGGCCACGGCACGCCCATGTTGACCATGAGCACGGCCGAGATCGCGCCGGTGACCGCCACCACCGAGCCGACCGACAGGTCGATGTGCCCGGCGATGATGACCAGGATCATCCCGATGGCGAGGATCAGGATGTAGGAGTTCTGGACGATGATGTTCGAGATGTTCTGCGGCGTGAGGAGCGCGCCGTCGGTGAGGACCGAGAACAGCGCGACGATCAGCGCGAACGCGATGTAGATGCCGCTCGACCGCAGGTTGAGCGAGAGTCCGCCCAGAGAGACGCGGCCGGGCCGCTTCGGCTCTTCCGGTTCGCCGCCCGTGGCGCCGGCCGCCACGGCGGCGGGCGTGGTGCTGCTCATCTGGACCTACTCCTGTCCCGTGGTCGTTGCTTGGGTCATCAGTTGCATGAGGCGTTCCTGCGTGGCTTCCCCTCGCGGCAGCTCACCGGTGATGCGCCCCTCGGAGAGCGCGTAGACGCGGTCGCACAGGCCCAGCAGCTCCGGCAGCTCCGAGGAGATCACCAGCACCGCCTTGCCCTCGTCGGCCAGCCGGTTGATGATCGTGTAGATCTCGTACTTGGCGCCGACGTCGATGCCCCGGGTGGGCTCGTCGAGGATGAGCACGTCGGGCTCGGTGAGGATCCACTTGGAGAGCACGACCTTCTGCTGGTTGCCGCCGCTCAGCTTGCCGACGACGCTCGACACGCTGGGCGCCTTGATGTTCATGCTCTTGTGGAAGCGCTCGGCGACCGCGTACTCCTCGTGCTCGTTCACCCAGCCGCGCCGCGACAGCCCGCTCAGACCGGCGGCGGAGACGTTGCGCTTGATGTCCTCGATGAGGTTGAGCCCGTACCGCTTGCGGTCCTCGGTGGCGTAGGCCAGGCCGTGCCTGATCGCGTCCTGTACGGTGCGGATCTCGACCGGCCGGCCGTTCTTGAAGATCTTGCCGGAGATGTTGACCCCGTACGTGCGGCCGAAGACGCTCATCGCCAGCTCGGTGCGCCCGGCGCCCATGAGGCCGGCCAGTCCGACGATCTCCCCGCGGCGCAGCGTGAGCGAGGCGCCGTCGACGACCTTGCGGCCTGGCTGGCTGGGGCTGTGGACGGTCCAGTCCTCGATGCGCAGCGCCTCCTCGCCGATCTTCGGGTCGTGCGGGGGGAAGCGGTTGTCGAGGGCGCGGCCGACCATCCCGGAGATGATCCGGTCCTCGGTCACCTCGTCGGCGGCCATGTCGAGCGTCTCGATGGTGCGGCCGTCGCGGATGATCGTGACGGAGTCGGCGATCGCGGTGACCTCGTTCAGCTTGTGGGAGATGATCACGCAGGTGATGCCCTCGTCGCGCAGCCCGCGCAGCAGGTCGAGCAGGTGCGCGGAGTCGTCGTCGTTGAGCGCCGCGGTGGGCTCGTCGAGGATGAGCAGCTTCACCTCCTTCGACAGCGCCTTGGCGATCTCCACGAGCTGCTGCTTGCCGACGCCGATGTCGGAGACGACAGTGGTCGGGTTCTCCCGCAGGCCCACCCGCTTCATCAGCAGGCCGGCCTCGTAGTTGGTGCGGTTCCAGTCGATGACGCCGCGCTTGGCGCGCTCGTTGCCGAGGAAGACGTTCTCGGCGATCGACAGCTGCGGGCTGAGCGCCAGCTCCTGGTGGATGATGACGATGCCGGCGTGCTCGCTGTCGCGGATGCCGCCGAACGCGCACCGCTCCCCGTCGAAGTGGATGTCTCCCTCGTACGTGCCGTGCGGGTAGACGCCGGACAGCACCTTCATCAGCGTCGACTTGCCGGCGCCGTTCTCGCCGCAGATGGCGTGGATCTCGCCGCGCCGCACGGACAGGTTGACGTCCTGGAGCGCCTTGACGCCGGGAAACGTCTTGGTGATCCCGGTCATCCGCAGAATGTGATCGGTCATGGTCGAAGCCCCTCGGTCAGGGGCTCCGGGGGACGGGCCGTCCCCCGGAGCGCCGGCGCCTACTTGAGCTGGTCCTCGGTGTAGTAGTCGCCGCCGATGATGATCTCTTCGTAGTTGGTCTTGTCGACGATCACCGGGTCGAGCAGGTACGAGGGAACGACCTTGTTGCCGTTGTCGTAGTCCTTCTCGTTGTTCACCTCGGGCTTCTGGCCCTTGAGCACGGCGTCGGCCATCTTGACGGTGGTCTCGGCGAGCTTGCGGGTGTCCTTGAAGATCGTCGAGTACTGCTCGTCGGCGATGATCGACTTGACCGAGGCGAGCTCGGCGTCCTGGCCGGTCACGACCGGGTAGGGCTGGCCGCTGGTGCCGTAGCCGCTGCTCTTGAGCGCCGACAGGATGCCGATGGACAGGCCGTCGTACGGGGAGAGCACGCCGTCGACCTTGGTGTCGCCGGTGTAGGTCTTGGTGAGGATGTCCTCCATGCGCCGCTGCGCGGTGGCCGGGTCCCAGCGGAGGATCGCGGCGGTCTTGAAGTCGGTCTGGCCGCTCTTCACCACGAGAGTGCCGTCGTCGATCTTCGGCTGGAGGATCGACATGGCGCCGTTCCAGAAGAACGTGGCGTTGTTGTCGTCGGGCGAGCCGCCGAACAGCTCGACGTTGAACGGGCCCTTCTCGCCCTTGTCCACGCCGAGGCCCTGGAGCAGGGAGGTGGCCTGCTGGACGCCGACCTTGAAATTGTCGAAGGTGGCGTAGTAGTCGACGTTCGGGCTGTTACGGATCAGCCGGTCGTAGGCGATGACCGGGATGCTGTTGTCCGCCGCCTGCTGGAGCTGGGAGGTGAGCGCCGTGCCGTCGATCGAGGCCACGATCAGGAGCTTGGCGCCCTTGGTGATCTGGTTCTCGATCTGGTTGGCCTGGGTGGGGATGTCGTTCTCGGCGTACTGCAGGTCGACCTGGTAGCCGAGCGCCTCAAGCTGCTTCTTGACGTTGTCGCCGTCGTGGATCCACCGCTCCGACGACTTGGTCGGCATGGTGACGCCGACCAGCGCGCCGGCGTTGCCGTCGGCCGCGCCGGAGGACGCCTCGGCGTCGACGGTCTTCTGGCTGGAGCCGCAGGCCGTCATGGTGGCGGCGAGCGCGATCGCGGTGACCACGCCTCCGATCCGTCCCAACCTCATCGTGTGTGTCTCCTCGCTTGAAAGATCACGGCAGCGCGAGTTGCCAAGGCTGCCCATGAACGAAACGGTTCACCACAAGGGGGGATGAACCAGAACAAAACTCGCATCCGTTGACCAGGATTGTTATCGCTAACAACCATGGTGTCAACATCTGAGCGTAACCTCCTGGTAACGTTCACATGCACGCTCCTCGCAGGTCAGGACCGTGTTCGGGCCGAGAACAACCGCTGCAGCAGGATGAAGGCGAACAGCAGCATGCCGATGACGATCTTGGTCCACCAGGAGCTCAGCGTGCCCTCGAAACTGAGGACGGTCTGGATGAGGCCGAGCACCAGCACACCCAGCACGGTGCCCAGCAGGAAGCCGGTTCCGCCCGTGAGCAGGGTGCCGCCGATGACCACCGCCGCGATCGCGTCCAGTTCCATGCCGACCGCGTGCAGCCCGTACCCGGAGAGCATGTAGAACGACAGCACCACGCCGCCGAGCGCCGAGCAGAAGCCGGAGATCGTGTAGACCGCCACCTTCGTACGGCCCACGGGCAGGCCCATGAGCAGCGCCGACTGCTCGCTGCCGCCGGTGGCGTAGACCGCCCGGCCCAGCCGCGTGTAGTGCAGCACGTACGCGGCCACCAGCACCACCACCGCCGCGATGATCACACTCGGCGAGATCCACATGTCGGCGACCAGGTCGATCCTGGTCTGCGCGAACGCGGTGAACGTGGGGTCGGTGATCGGGATGGACTCGGTGCCGATCGTGTAGCAGAGCCCTCTGGCCAGGAACATCCCGGCCAGCGTGACGATGAACGGCTGGATGTCGAAGGCGTGGATCAGGTAGCCCATCACCAGTCCCAGGGCCGAGCCGACGAGCAGCACCAGCGGCACCACCACGTACGGCGGCCAGCCCGGCCCGGTCATCAGGCTCGCCGCGATCATCGTCGACAGCGCCACCACCGAGCCCACCGACAGGTCGATGCCGCCGGTGAGGATCACGAACGTCATCCCGACCGCCACGATCAGCAGGAAGGCGTTGTCGATGAAGACGTTCAGCACGATCTGCCCGGTGGCGAACCCCTCGTAGCGGATGCCGCCCGCCACGAACATGGCGACGAACAGGCAGGCCGTCACCAGCACCGGCACGTACTTGGCGGGGATCGTCCTGCCCCCGCCGAGGCTGAGCGTCGTCATGTGCTCACCCGTACTTTCTCCTCGGTCACGGGGCGGGGTGGAGCGGCCCGGCCGCGCCGGTGGAACACCTTGTCGCGGAAGGCCTGCGACTGGATCAGGCAGACCGCGGTCACCACGAGCGCCTTGAACAGGAGCGTGGTCTCCGGCGGCACGCCGATGGAGTAGATCGTGGTGGTCAGCGTCTGGATGATCAGCGCGCCGATCACCGTGCCGCCGAGCGAGAACCGGCCGCCGGCCAGCGACGTGCCGCCGATCACCACGGCCAGGATGGCGTCCAGCTCGATCCACAGGCCGGCGTTGTTGCCGTCGGCGCTGGACACGTTCGAGCTGATCATGAGGCCGGCCACGCCAGCGCACAGGGCGGCGAACGCGTACACCATGACGATGATCCCGCGCGCCCGGATGCCGGCCAGCCTGCTCGCCTCCGCGTTGCCGCCGACCGACTCGATGAGCATGCCAAGAGCCAGCCGCCGGGTGAGGAACGCGGTGATCGCCAGCACGGCGATCACGATGAGGATGCCGAACGGCACCGTCAGCAGGTAGCCGCCGCCGATGAGCTTGAAGGCGGGGTCGTTGACGGTGATGATCTGCCCGTCGGTGATGAGCTGGGCCAGGCCGCGCCCGGCCACCATGAGGATCAGGGTGGCGATGATCGGCTGGATGCCGACCGCCGCGACCAGGAACCCGTTCCAGGCGCCGAGCAGCGTGCACAGGCCGAGCGCCAGCGCCACGGCCGCGAACAGGCCCTGGTCCTGGCTGATCTGCAGGCAGGCGAGCGCCCCCGAGATGGCCACGATCGAGCCGACCGACAGGTCGATGCCGCCGGTCGCGATGACCAGCGTCATGCCCAGCGACACCAGGATCAGCGGCGCGCCGAACCGCAGGATGTCGATGAGGCTCCCGTACAGGTGGCCCTCGCGGAGCTGGATGGAGAAGAAGCCCGGCGTGAAGATCAGGTTGACCAGTAACAGCGCGGCCAGGACCAGGATCGGCCAGAGCAGACGGCGCATCAGGTCCTGCCTCCGCTCGCGATGGTCTCCATGATCACGTCCTTGGTCAGCTCGTCGTCGTTGGGCAGCTCGGCGATCATCCGGCGGTCGCGCAGCACCGCGACCTTGTGGCTGAGCCTCAGCACCTCCTCCAGCTCGGCGGAGATGAACAGCACCGCCACGCCGCCACCGGACAGCTCGGCGACCAGCCGCTGGATCTCCGTCTTGGCGCCCACGTCGATGCCGCGGGTGGGCTCGTCGAGGATGAGCAGCCGCGGCTCCAGGATCAGCCAGCGGGCCAGCAGCACCTTCTGCTGGTTGCCGCCGCTGAGGTTGCGCACCGGGATCTCCGGGTTGGGCGGGCTGATCCGCAGCGCCTTGACGTACTTGTCCACCAGCTCGTCCTGCTGCTCGCGGGGCACCGGCCTGGTCCAGCCGCGGGTGGCCTGAAGGGCGAGGACGATGTTCTCGCGGACAGTGAGGTCCTCGATGAGGCCGTCGCGCTTGCGGTTCTCCGAGCAGAAGGCGATCTTGTGGCCCATCGCGGCCCTGGGCGTGCGCAGTGTGACCGGCTCGCCGCCGATCGAGAGCTGCCCGGCGGCGTGGTCGGCGCCGAACAGCAGCCGGGCCACCTCGGTGCGGCCGGAGCCGAGCAGCCCGGCGAGCCCGACCACCTGGCCCTCGTGGATGGTCAGCGTGAACGGCTCGATCGCGCCCGGCCGGCCCAGATCGCGGGCCTCGACCAGCGGCGTGGCGAAGCTCCTCGCCTCGCCGTGCAGCTTGTCGAGCGCCTCCAGCTCCTGGCCGATCATCTTGGCGACCAGCTCGACCTGGCTGAGCTCGCGGGTGAGGTACTCCCCCACCAGCCGCCCGTTGCGCAGGATCGTCATCCGGTCGGAGATCTCGTACACCTGGTCCAGGAAGTGCGTGACGAACAGGATGGCGATGCCCTCGTCCTTGAGCCTGCGCATCACCTGGAAGAGCTGGCCCACCTCGTCGGCGTCCAGGCTGGAGGTGGGCTCGTCCAGGATGAGCACGCGGGCCTCGACGTCGAGCGCGCGGGCGATGGCCACCATCTGCTGGATGGCCAGCGAGTACGACGACAGCGGCGCCGAGACGTCCAGGTCCAGGTCCATCCGCGCCAGCAACTCCCGGGCGCGGGCCCGCATCCGCTGCCAGTCGATGCGCCCGAAGCGGCGCGGCTCGCGGCCGATGAGGATGTTCTCGGCCACCGACAGGTTCGTGCAGAGGTTGACCTCCTGGTAGACGGTGCTGATCCCGGCCTGCCTGGCCTCCAGCGGGCTGCCGAAGGCGACGGGTTTCCCGGCCAGTTCGACGGCGCCCTCGTCGGCGGTGTGCACGCCGGTCAGCACCTTGATCAGGGTGGACTTGCCCGCGCCGTTCTCGCCCATGAGCGCGTGCACCTCGCCGGGCAGCAGCCGCAGGTCCACGCGGTCGAGGGCGCGCACGCCCGGGAACTCTTTGCCGATCCCGCTCATCCGCAGGATCGGCGCGGGTGCGTCCATCCGGCGCCCCCTCCCTTCCCGACCGGGCCGGCCACGCGGCCGGCCCGGTCGTCAGCGATCAGTACTGCCGGCTGGGCAGGGCCTCCTTGGCCTGCTCCTGGGTGAAGGTGGTCTCCTCCGTCACCACGCGGGCGGGTACGCTCTCGCCGGCGACGACCTTCTTGGCCAGGTCCATCAGCTGCGGGCCGAGCAGCGGCGAGCACTCCACGATGTAGTTGATCTTCCCGTCGGCGAGCGCCTGCATCCCGTCCTTGACCGCGTCGACCGTGATGATCTTGATGTCCTTGCCGGGCACCTTGCCCGCGCCCTCGATCGCCTCGATCGCACCCAGGCCCATGTCGTCATTGTGCGCGTAGAGCACGTCGATGTCCGGATGCGCCTTCAGGAAGGCCTCCATGACCTCCTTGCCCTTGGCCCTGGTGAAGTCGCCGGTCTGCGAAGCGATGATCTTGAACTTCGGGTCGGCGCCGATGACCTCAGCGAAGCCCGACTTGCGGTCGTTGGCCGGGGCCGAGCCGGTCGTGCCCTGCAGCTCGACGATGTTGACGGTGTCGGAGGCGTCCTTGTACTCCTCCACCAGCCACTGGCCGGCCTTCTTGCCCTCCTCGACGAAGTCGGAGCCGAGGAAGGTCTTGTACAGGGAGGTGTCCGCCGAGTCGACGGCCCGGTCGGTCAGGATGACCGGGATGTTGGCGCCCTGGGCCTCCTTGAGCACGGTGTCCCAGCCGGACTCGACGACCGGCGAGAAGGCGATGACGTCCACCTTCTGCTGGATGTAGGAGCGGATCGCCTTGATCTGGTTCTCCTGCTTCTGCTGGGCGTCGGAGAACTTGAGCGTGATGCCGGCTTCCTTGGCCGAGTCCTGGACGGACTTGGTGTTCGCGGTCCGCCAGCCGCTCTCCGCGCCGACCTGGGAGAAGCCCATGACGATCGCGTCGCCGCCGCCGCCTCCTCCCGCTTCGGAGCCGCCGCCGCTTTCGGAGCCGCATCCCGCCAGGGTCGCCGCGGCGAGCCCGGCGACGACCAGCATCGAGATCCTCTTCAACACGTGGGGGGTGTCCTTTCTGAGTTGTGAGCGCTAACACCTGGGGCGTGCGAGCGCCGTCCTGCAAGTGGCCGGGCTCAGCGCCCGGCCGTGCTGACGCGGGGGACGAACATGGGTGGGACGACGAGCCGCCCGCTTGCCTGCGGTCCGCCTGCCTCGATCTGCCGCAGCAGCACCCCGATGCTGTGCCGCCCGACCGCGCCGAAATCCTGCCTGATGGTGGTGAGCGGGGGCGAGAAGAACGCCGACTCGGGGATGTCGTCGAAGCCGACGACGCTCACCTGGCCGGGCACTCTCACCCCCTTCTCCGTGAAGGCCCGCAGCACGCCCAGCGCCATCTGGTCGTTGGCCACGAAGACCGCCGTGACGCCGGCCATGCTGGCCAGGCTGCGCCCGGCCTCGTAGCCGGAGCGGGGGCTCCAGTCACCGGCCAGCGGCTCGGGCGCCTCCCGGCCGGCCCGTTCGAGCGCGGACCGCCAGCCGGCGACCCGTCCCTCGGCCTCCAGCCAGTCGCCCGGCCCGCGCACGTGCCAGACGGTCTCGTGGCCCAGGTCCAGCAGGTGCTGGGTGGCGAGCCTGCCGCCCTCGACCTGGTCCACGCAGACGACCGGCACCTCGCCGGCCTCGCCGCCCTCGACCGCGACCACCGGGATGTCGAGCGGCAGGTCGGCCAGCGCCTGGGCGGCCGACCGCTGCGGCGCGACCACCACGATGCCGTCGACGCCCTGGTCGGCCAGGTAGTCGAGGGCGTCGCGGACGCCGGTCTTGTCGATGGACTTGAGGCTGACGATGCTGATGAAGTAACCGGCCGCCCTGGCCGCCTGCTCGATGCCGTACACCGTGCTGGCCGGCCCGTAGAGCGTGGTGTCGAAGCTCACCACGCCCAGGGTCCTGGAGTGCTTGGTGACCAGCGCGCGGGCGACGAGGTTGCGGCGGTAGCCCAGCTTGTCGATCGCCTCCAGCACCCGGGTCCGGGTCTCGGTGCGCACGTTGGGATGGTCGTTGAGGACGCGCGAGACCGTCTGGTGGGAGACGCCGGCCTCCTTGGCCACGTCCGCCATCACCGGCGGGCGGCGTCCTCGGTCAACTCCCACGGCCGTGCTCCTTTCGGGCTTGGGACGACTGTGAACGTTAACAAGCCGGTCCGTCAAGGATCGTTTCGATTACGGTCGCGTTACGCGGCGGACTCTTGACGGGCCGCCGGACGCGCCCTTAACTAAGCGCTGTTGCTCATTGTTAACGCTAAACCTTGGTTGTTAGCGTTAACAGACCTCACCCCCGAGGAGCTCCATGTGACCCGACTCGCCTTGGCCGTCATGCTCGTGGCGGGGCTGCTCACCGCGCCGGCGCACGCGCGGGCGGCGGAACCGGTCCCGGACGGCGCGGCCGTCGACCAGTTCGACGCCGGCGCGCTCGGCCCCGACTGGACCGTGCTTTCCCGCGACGACAGCCGGTGGTCGCTCACCGAGCAGCCCGGCTCGCTGCGCGTGCACGCCCTGCCCGGCGACACCTACCAGGGCACGAACACGGCCAGGAACCTCTTCCTCATGGACATCCCCGCCGGCGACTTCGAGGTGGTCACGAGCGTCCGCGCGCCGGTCGCGCTCGACTTCCAGAGCGCCGGCATCCTGGCCTGGCAGGACTGGGACAACTACGTGCGGACCGGGCTGGCCCACGTGGGCTCCGCCGGCGGGCAGGTGATCGAGACCGACACCGAGGTCGGCGCGGCCTTCACCGCGGCCTTCTCGGCCCGGCCGGGCTCCTCCGCCGAGATCGTCAAGCTGACCAGGACCGGCGCCGAGTTCGTCTCGTCCACCTGGGACGGCGCCACCTGGCAGGAGGCCTCCCGGGTGACGGCCGACATCGACGTCAGACAGGTCGGCCTGTTCGCGCTGGCCGCGCAGAACGGCACCTCGATGGCGGCCGACTTCGACTACTTCGCGGTCAAGGCGGCGCAGGGCCGGCCGGTGGCGCCCGAGGGCACGTTCACGCTCCGCCACGCGGGCGAGGACCCGTACCTGTCGGCCGACGCCTCCGGCGCCGTGCGGGCGACGGCGAAACCTCCGATGACCAGTCTCGCGCTGACCGCCGAGCCGGGCGGGAAGCTCAAGGACGCGGACACCGGGAAGCACCTGGAGGTCTCCGGCAGCCGGGTCCGCCTGGGCGCCACCGGGTCGGCCTTCCAGCTCACCGACGCGGGCGGCGGCAAGGTCACGGTCACCTCCGGCGACCGCCACCTCGCCGTCAGCGGAGGCAGACTCGTGGCCGCTCCTGGCGCGAACGGCCTCGCGCTCGGCCGAGGCGGCGGAGTGGCCGGTCCCAGCCCCGGCAAGTTCCGCGTCGAGGGGTACACCACCGGCGAGCTGACGGTCGACACCGGGGCGAAGGGCAAGAAGGTCGGCCGCGACCTGTACGGGGTCTTCTACGAGGACATCAACCACGCCGCCGACGGCGGGCTCTACGCCGAGCTGGTGCAGAACCGTTCGTTCGAGTTCGACCGGGTCGACGAGCCGAGCTACCACGGCCTGACCGCGTGGAGCGAGGTCGAGCGCGGCGGCACCGCCGCAGCGGCGGTCTCCGGCGAGCGGCCGCTCAACCCGGCCAACCGCAACTACCTGCGCCTGGAGGTGACCGGCGGCCCGGCCGGGGTGCTGAACGCGGGCTTCAACACCGGTCTGCCGCTGAAGCGGGGCGCGCGCTACTACCTGTCGTTCTGGGCCCGCCGCGACACCCCCGGCACGGTGACGGTGACCGTCGAGAGCGGTTCGGACGCGTACGGGAAGGCGGCCGTCAAGGTGCGGGCGGGCGGCTGGACCAAGTACGAGACCTCGTTCAGGGCGACCGGCACCACCGACGCCGGCCGGCTCGTGCTGCTGGCCCCGGAGGGCAGGACCGATCTCGACATGGTCTCGCTGTTCCCGCGTGAGACGTTCAAGAACCGGCCGAACGGCATGCGGGAGGACCTGGCCCGGCTGATCGCCGACCTGGAGCCGCGCTTCCTGCGCTTCCCGGGCGGCTGCGTGACCAATGTCGGCACGTACGACCCGTACAGCGAGAACCAGGACCGGCGGCGCATCTACCAGTGGAAGGAGACGATCGGCCCGGTCGAGGAGCGGCCGGCGAACTTCAACTTCTGGGGCTACAACCAGAGCTACGGGATCGGCTTCTACGAGTACTTCCAGTTCGCCGAGGACCTCGGGGCCGAGGCGCTGCCGGTGCTGTCGGTGGGCGTGAACGGCTGCGGCGAGAACCGGCCGCTGACCGACCCGGCCAAGCTGGACCGCTGGGTCCAGGACACGCTGGACCTGATCGAGTTCGCCAACGGGCCGGTCACCTCCCCCTGGGGGAAGAAGCGGGCCGAGCTGGGGCATCCCAAGCCGTTCGGGCTGGACTACATCGGGCTGGGCAACGAGGAGATCTATCCGGAGTTCTTCGACAACTACCCGAAGTTCGCGAACGCGATAAAGGCCAAATATCCGGATATCAAGATCATCAGTAACGCGGGGCAAACCTCGCAGGGCGCCTGGTTCGACCGGATGTGGCAGTTCGCCCGCGACCAGAAGGCCGACCTCGTCGACGAGCACTACTACAACAACCCCGACTGGTTCCTGACCAACAACCGGCGCTACGACTCCTACGACCGCGAGGGGCCGAAGGTGTTCGTCGGCGAGTACGCCTCGCGCGGCAACACGTTCTTCAACGCGCTGTCCGAGGCGTCCTACCTGACCGGCATCGAGCGCAACGCCGACGTGGTGGAGCTGGCAGCGTACGCGCCGCTGCTGGCCAACGTCGACTACGTGGACTGGACGCCGGACCTCATCTGGTTCGATAACGACGAGGCGTACGGGTCGCCCAGCTACCACGTGCAGAAGCTGTTCTCCACGAACGTCGGCGACACGGTGCTGCCGAGCGCGTTCGAGGGCACGAACCGGCCCGTCGAGGACATCTCCGGCGCGGTCGGGCTGGGCTCCTGGAACACCTCGGTCCGGTACGACGACGTCAAGGTCACGGCGGCCGACGGGACCGTCCTGCTGGAGGACGACTTCGCCGCTGGCTCCGCCCGGTGGCGGCCCGGCGCCGGCACCTGGGCCGTCCAGGACGGCGCGTACGCGCAGACGGCGCTCGTGGAGGACGCCCGGTCCACCGCCGGGTCGGCGGACTGGTCGAACTACACGATGGAGCTGACCGCCCGCAAGATCGGCGGGGCGGAGGGCTTCCTGGTGATGTTCGGGGTCCGCGACAGCGGAAACTTCTACTGGTGGAACCTCGGCGGCTGGAACAACACCCAGTCGGCGGTGGAGAAGGCGGTCAACGGCGCCAAGGCGTCGATCGCGACCTCCGCCACCACGATCGAGACCGGGCGCGACTACCGGCTGAAGGTGGAGGTGTCCGGCCGGAAGATCACGCTCTGGCTGGACGGGCAGAAGGTGAACGAGTTCACCGACCACGCCGTAGTGGAGCCGCTCTACCAGGTGGTCTCGAAGGACGCGAAGTCGGGCGACCTGGTGATCAAGGCCGTCAACGCGCAGGACACCGCCGTGCGCGGCACGGTGGACCTGGGCCGGGCGCGCGTCGGGCGCACGGCCACGGTCACCTCGCTGACCGGCTCGCCCTCGGACGTCAACTCCATCGCCGACCCGGACCGGATCGCGCCGGTGGAGCAACGGATGACGGGCTTCTCCCGCTCGTTCGCCTACGACTTCCCGGCCCACTCGGTCACCTTCATCAGGCTGGGCGGGGACCGGTGAACCGGGCGGCCCGGGCGGGGGCACACGCCCGGGCCGCCCTCTCACATCCGGGCGGTGGAATCCCTGATGACGAGCTTGCAGTCCATCTTGTGGACCCCCGGCGTCGCCTTGCCGCCGATCGCCGCGAACAGGTGCTGGGCCGCCGTGCGCCCCAGCCGCTCCAGGCTGGGGTCGACGGTCGTCAGCGGCGGCCGGGTCTCGGCGGCCAGCACCTCCCAGTTGTCGTAGCCGACCACCGCGAGGTCGTCGGGCACCCGCCGCCCCAGCTCGCGGGCCGCCTCCACGAACCCGGCCGCGATCTGGTCGCTGCCGCAGAAGACCGCGTCGATCTCGGGGCCCGCCGTCAGCAGCATCTCGGCGGCGTGCCGCCCCCACCGCTGCGACCACGTCCCCCACAGCGTCTCCCCGGCCTGCGCCACCCCGGCCTCGCCGAGCGCCGCGGCCAGCCCTTCGGCGCGGTCGCCCGCGGCCTTGTAGTCGACGGGGCCGGTGACGTGCGCGATCCGGCGCCGCCCGAGCGCGAGCAGGTGGCGCACCGCGAGCATCGCCCCGCCCACGTCGTCGGGCACGAACGAGACGTCCGACGGATCCTCCGACGGCCCGTACGCGTACACGACCGGCACCGGCAGGTCCTTGCTCACCGAGGGCCGCGGGTCGGTGCTCTCCCCCACCACGATCAGCCCGTCGACGCGCCGCGACAGCAGCGCCCGCAGGTGGTGCTGCTCCCTGATCGCGTCGCCGCGGGCGTCGCACAGCAGCACCGCCATCTCCCCCGCGCCGAACGCGTCCTCCGCGCCGAGCAGCACCGGGATGCTGAACCGGCCGGCGCTGTCGGAGGTGAGCAGCCCCACCGTGCGGGTCTGCCCGGACAACAGCCCGCGCGCGAGCGGGCTCGGCTGGAACGCCAGCTCCTCCGCGGCCGCCAGCACCCGCTGCCGGGTGGAGGCCCGCACGTCCTGCCGCCCGTTGAGCGCCTTGGACGCCGTGGCGACCGACACCCCCGCCAGCGAGGCCACGTCGTTGATGGTCGCCCGCCTAACCGCCATCTCTCGAAACCCTTTTCTCTCACCGATCAGCTAGAGAAGACCCTAACACCGTTGACATGGCCTGAGGTTTCTTCTACGTTTCCGAAAACCTTTTAGTCCGCGGGGACCGAAGGAGTCACCATGAGACGACGGCTGGCCGGAATGGCCACCCTCGCGTTGTTAACGCTCACCGCCGCCTGTGGCGGGGGTGGGGGCGGAGGCGGGCAGCAGCCCGCCGACGAGCCCGTGACGATCACCATGTGGACCAGAGCCGCCACCCAGGCGCAGAGCGAGCGGCTGGTCAAGGCGTACAACAGCAGCCACAAGAACCAGGTGAAGCTGACGGTCATCCCGACGGACAACTACCAGCCGCGCATCGCCGCCGCCGCGGGCGCCAAGCAGCTGCCCGACGTGTTCGCCGCCGACGTCATCTTCGTGCCGAACTACACCTCGCAGGGCCTGTTCCTGGACATCAGCGACCGGATCGCCGCCCTGCCGTTCAAGGACGGCCTGGCCCCGTCCCACATGAAGCTCGGCACCCAGGACGGCCGCCAGTACACGCTGCCGCACACGCTCGACCTTTCGGTCTGGTTCTGGAACAAGGACCTGTACGAGAAGGCCGGGCTGGACCCCGAGCAGGGGCCGAAGACGCTCAAGGAGTTCGCCCAGCACGCCACCACCGTCCAGGAGAAGCTCGGCAAGGACGGCAAGGTGCACGGCACGTTCTTCGGCGGCAACTGCGGCGGCTGCTACGTGTTCACCTTCTGGCCCTCGGTCTGGGCGGCCGGCGCCCAGGTGATGAACGCGGAGGGCACCGAGTCGCTCAACGACCAGCCGGCGATGACCGACGTCTTCAGGATCTACCGCGAGCTGCACGAGAAGGGCGCCACCGGCCCCACCACCAAGGAGGAGCAGGGCCCGACCTGGACCGGCTTCTTCCCGAAGGGCGAGATCGGCGTCATGCCGATGCCCTCGACCACGCTCGGCATGATGCCGGCGGACATGAAGATCGGCGTCACCGCCATCGCCGGCCCCGACGGCGGCGAGTCCACCTTCGTCGGCGGCGACTCGATCGGCATCTCCTCCACCTCGCAGAACGCCGACGCCGCCTGGGAGTTCCTGTCCTGGACCGTCTCGGACGAGGCGCAGGTCGAGGTCATGGCCAAGAACAAGGACGTGGTCGCGCGTACCGACCTGGCCGACAACAAGTACTCGGCCGAGGACCCGCGCGTGGTGCTGATCAACTCGCTGGTCGGCAAGGGCGAGACGCCGTACGCGCTGCGTTTCGGGCAGACGTTCAACGACCCGCAGGGGCCGTGGCTGCGGCTGGCCCGCGAGGCGGTGTTCGGTGACGCCGCCAAGGCGGGCGAGCTGAACGCCGAGGTCACGAAGTCCCTGCAGCAATGACGTTGACCGTCCGCGGGCCCAGGGGACGGGCGGGGCACGGCGCGCCGCCCGTCTCATGGTGGCGCGGCCGCAAGGCCCAGGGATGGCTGTACGCCATGCCCACCGCCGTCATCGTGGCCGTCCTGTTCATCGCGCCGCTGCTGCTGGTGCTGTGGATGTCGCTGAACCGCTGGCCCCTGCTGGGGCAGGCGACGTTCAACGCGCCGGACAACTACACGAAGATCGCCGACAACGCGCTCTTCGTGGACTCGGTCTTCTTCACGCTCAAGTACACCGTGATCATCACGGTGCTGCTGTCGGCGGTCGCGCTCGGCCTGGCGCTGCTCGTGCAGGAGAGCAGGCCGGGGGTCGGGTTCTTCCGCACCGCGTTCTTCCTGCCGGGCGCGGTCGGCTTCGCCGCCACCTCGCTGCTGTTCTACGGCATGCTGAACGCCGACTTCGGCCCGATCGACCCGATGCTGCGCGCGCTGGGCGTCACCGACGAGCCGGTCAAGTGGACCGGCACCCCGAACATGGCGCTGTTCTCCACGATCGCGCTGGTGCTGTGGCGCTTCGCCGGGTTCAACATGCTGATCCTGCTGACCGGCCTGCAGGCGATCCCGACCGAGGTGTACGAGGCGGCCAGGAGCGACGGCGCCAACCGGTGGCAGATCTTCACCCGCATCACGCTGCCGCTGCTGCGCCCGACGCTCGCGCTGATGCTGATCCTCAGCATCACCGGCTCCCTGCTCGCCTTCGACCAGTTCTTCATCTTCACCAACGGCGGCCCGGACAACAGCACCGTGTCGATGGTGATGGTGATCTACCGCGCCGCGTTCTTCCGCTTCGACCTCGGCGGCGCCGCGGCCATGTCGGTGGTGCTGCTGGTCGCGCTGGTCGGGCTGAACGTCCTGATGATGCGGAGGCTCAGATGAGGTACTACACGACCTTGTCGGCGCTGGCGGTGCTGTTCCTGTTCCCGCTGCTGTGGAGCGGCTACGCCTCGCTGGAGGAACCGTCCAACTACGTCGAGATGGCCGCCTACGGCGAGGGCGTCGGCACCTACGCCGCCAACAGCGTGCTCGTCGCCGTCATGACCGTCGGCGGCACGCTGGTCGTGTCGGCGCTGGGCGGCTACGCCTTCGCCCGCTTCGACTTCCCCGGCAAGAACCTGCTGTTCCTGGCCACGCTGGCCATCCTCATGGTGCCGTACGCGACGATCCTCATCCCGCTGTACGTGCTGCTCGGCTATCTCGGGCTGCAGAACTCGCTGGTCGGGCTCTCGCTGGTGTTCGTCATGTTCCAGCTCCCGTTCGCGCTGTTCATGATGCGCAACGCGTTCGAGGCGATCCCGCGCGAGCTGGAGGAGGCGGCGCTGGTGGACGGGTGCGGCACGTTCCTGGCGTTCACCAGGATCCTGCTGCACGCCGTGCGGCCGGCGCTGATCACCGTGGGCCTGTTCGCGTTCCTCGCCTCGTGGAACGACTTCTTCGCGCCGCTCATCCTGCTCAACGACGGCGCCTCGTTCACCCTGCCGGTGGCCGTGGTCAGCATGACCTCGCGCACCATGGGCGCGATCGACTACGGCATGCTCCAGGCCGGCGTCATGGTCATGGCCGTCCCCTGTCTCATCCTGTTCATCGTGCTGCAGCGCCACTACGTGCGCGGATTCATGTCAGGAGCTCTGCGTGGCTAACCCTGTCCTGCCCTCCTCGGGCGTGCTGTCTCCCCTCGGCCTCGACGCGGTACGGATCTCGCCCGGTTTCTGGGGCGACCGGGTGGCGCTCAACCGCGAGGTCACCATCGCGCACTGCAGGGAGTGGGAGGAACGCGAAGGCTGGATCGGCAACTTCCGCGGCGAAGGCCCGCGGCGGGGCCGGGAGTTCAGCGACTCGGAGATCTACAAGCTGCTGGAGGCCATGGCCTGGGCGGACCATCCGGACCTGCCCGAGCTGGCCGAGACCGTGGCCCGGGTCCAGGAAGGCGACGGCTACATCAACACCCGCTGGTCGGGCAGCCGCTACACCGATCTGGAGTGGGGCCACGAGCTCTACTGCTACGGCCACCTCATCCAGGCCGGCGTCGCCCGGCTGCGCATGCACGGCGAGGACCGGCTGACGCGGGTGGCGACGCGGGCCGCCGACCACGTCTGCCGCCGGTTCATGGAGGGCACGGAGACGTGCGGGCACCCCGTGATCGAGATGGCGCTCGTCGAGCTCTACCGGGTCACCGGGGTCGAACGCTACCTGGAGATGGCCCGGCGCTTCGTGGAGCGACGCGGCCTGCCCGCGCTCGCCGACATCCCGTTCGGCCGCGGCTACTTCCAGGACGACGTGCCGGTCCGGCAGGCGCAGGTGTTCCGCGGGCACGTCGTGCGGGCGCTCTACCTGGCCTCGGGCGTGGTGGACGTGGCCGTCGAGACCGGCGACGAGGAGTTGCTGAAGGCTGTCGAGGCGCAGTGGGAGCGTACGGTCGCCCGCCGCACCCACCTGACCGGCGGCATGGGGTCGCGGCACCAGGACGAGTCGTTCGGCGAGGACTACGAGCTGCCGCCGGACCGGGCCTACAACGAGACCTGCGCGAGCATCGCCTCGATCATGCTGGCGCACCGGCTGCTGCTGGCCACCGGCGACGTCCGCTACGCCGACCTGACCGAGCGGACGCTGTACAACATGCTCGCCACCGGCGTCGCGCTGGACGGCCGGTCGTTCTTCTACGCCAACCCCCTGCAGGTGCGGGTGCCCGCGGTGCCGCACGACGGCGTCAACCACGCCGCCGAGGGCGGGCTGCGCTCCCCCTGGTTCGACGTGTCCTGCTGCCCGAACAACGTCGCCCGCACGCTGGCCTCGCTGCCCGCCTACCTGGCGACGTCCGGCGCGGACGGGGTGCGGATCCACCAGTACACGCCGGGCGAGATCAGCCACGGTGACCTGCGGCTGCGGGTGGAGACCGGCTATCCGTGGGACGGCACGGTGACCGTACGGGTGCTGGAGGGCGGGGCGGGCCGGATCTCGCTGCGCGTCCCGGCCTGGGCCTCCTCGGCGACGCTCGCGTACCAGGAGGCCGCCGCCTCCCCGGACACCCGCGAGACCCGCACGGTCGCGCCCGGGTACGCGGACGCGGAGAGGGAGTGGCGGGCCGGTGACGCGCTCGTGCTGGAGCTGCCGATGGAACCCCGCTGGACCTACCCCGACCGGCGGATCGACGCCCTGCGCGGCTGCGTCACCGTCGAACGGGGGCCGCTGGTGTACTGCGCCGAGTCCGTCGGGGACGAGCCGCCGCTCGCCGAGGTGGCCGTCCGGCCGGGCGCCCCGCTGACCGAGCACGCCCGCGGCGAGGTGGTCGAGCTGGAGACCGAGGCGGTGCTCGGCGCCTCCCCGGCGGGGCCGTGGCCGTACCGCGACCGTCCCCACGGATGGAACGGCGGCCCGGCGGCGGCGCTGCGGCTGATCCCGTACCACCGCTGGGGCAACCGCGGCCCCGCCACCATGCGCGTCTGGCTCCCGGTGGCCGACTGACGGGAACCCTCACCGGCTCCCCGGTCGTTCTTCCGATAGACGATCCGGAGCCGGAGGAGAGACATGGGCTGGCACTACCGTAAGTCGATCAAGGTGGGACCCTTCCGGGTGAACCTGTCGCGGCGCGGCGTCGGGCACAGCGTCGGCAACCGCCGCTTCCGCGTGTCCACCTCGCCGGACGGCCGCCGTCACGTCACGCTCCGCCTGCCGGGCGGCTTCCGTCTCGGGAAGACGTTCGGCATGCGCCGCCGCTACTGATCCCCGGGCGACAGGCCGGCCTGGCGGATGACGCGCTCCAGGTAGCGGCGGGTGTCGTCGTCGCGGGGGCCGACGAGCATGCGGTACATGGCCGCGCCCACCACCATGTCGACGGCCGCCTCCACGTCGGCGCCGGCGGCCAGCCGACCGTCGCGCCGGGCGCGCTCCAGCGTCTCCAGGACGAGCCGCCGCCGCGGCTCGATGTAGGTCTCGCGGTACGTCTCCAGCAGCGAAGGATGGGTCACGCTCGACCCGATGAGCTGGGCCAGCACGGCGCGGAAGCGGGCGTCGCCGAACGTGGTCGCCCACGAGTCCATCAGCCGCCCGTCCTGCTCGGGGACGTCGGCGCCGGCCCAGATCTCCTCCTCGGGCGCGACCGTGCGGGCCCGCTCGATGGCCTGGACGAGCAGCTCCTCCTTGGACGACCAGCGCCGGTAGACGGTCACCTTGGCCACGCCGGCGCGCTTGGCGATCTGCTCGAAGTTCGCGCCCTCCAGGCCGCGCTCGGCGAACAGCTCCAGCGCCGCCTTCATGATCAGGTCGTCGGCCCCCGGATCGCGCGGCCTGCCGCGGGGACGCCCGCCGCCCGTCACCGGAACTCCACCCGCCCCACGCCCTCGCCCGGCGCGAAGGCCGGGGCGTGCCCAGGCCGCAGCCGCCAGTCAGGAGTGAGCACGCCGCCGAGGTGGTCGCGCAGCCGCCGGAACCCGTCCGCTTCCGGCAGCCCCTCGCGGAAGGCGGTGGCGACCGCCTCGGTCTGGTAGGCCGTGTTGTCGTGCGCGAACAGCGGCGCCATGGCGGGGTCGGCGGCCAGCGTGCGCCGCACCCGCTCGGCGGCCTCCAGCTGGTCGGCGGTGGCCTGCCCGCCGACCGTCATCTGCCGCACCTGGCCGACCGCCAGGTGCGGCAGCGTGTAGAGGGTGTCGCCCAGGAACAGCGCGGTGCCGCCGTCCATGCGCAGCGCCACGCACAGGTGGCCGGGCGAGTGACCGGGCGTGGGCAGCAGGACGACGCTGCCGTCGCCGAAGTGGTCGTGGCTCTCGGGGAAGGCGTGGAAGGGCCCGGACCCGTACGCGGGGAACACCAGGGCGTCCTGAACCTCCTCGAACGTGTGCGCGTAGAGCGTGCCCTGCTCCCAGTCGCGCCGGTCCAGCACCACGCGGGCGTGCGCCAGGTGACGGAGACCGCCGGCGTGGTCCTCGTGCACGTGGGTGAGGAACACGGTGGTGACGTCCTTGAGGTCGTAGCCGAGGCGGGCCACCCGCACCCGCAGGTCCTGCTCCGGGGTCAGCCGGTATTCGTTCCGCTCGGTCAGCAGGCGCGAGGCGAGGTTGTGCCGATAGTACCCGTCATGATCGTGGGCCTGCGCCCAGTTGACGCCCGTGTCGACCAGCATGAGCCCGTGTCGCGGGTGATCGATCAGGTACGCGTGGACCGGCACCGTGATCTGCGCCTTGTCCACCAGCGTGCGGACGTAACCGGGAAGCCCCTCCCACCCGTCGAGCCCGCCGTAGAACTGGCCGTACGGCACGACCGTGTCGCCGACGTGCAGCGGGAACACCCGCACCTTGCCGTCGGCGACGGGCCGCCGCGCCCCGGGCGCGCGCAGCGCCGCCTGCGTCTCGCGCCGCCATCTGGCCTCGATCTCGCTCCGGTGGCGGGCGACCGGGCCGGTGGAAAGCCCGGCCAGCACGCCCAGCAGGATCCCCGCCCCACCCGTCAGCAGGGCGCGCCTCGACGGCCCCGCCCCGCCGCGCCCGCGCCGGACCGCGCCCGCGAGCGCCGCCAGCAGGCACGCCACGGCCACGGCTCCGAGCAGCACCGGCGCGTCGGTGACGTAGAACACGACCGCGAAGTACAGGGCCAGCGTGCCCAGCCCGGCCGGGACGCCGAGGAACAGCAGCATCCGCCGCCGCCCGAGCCGCCCCGGCCACAGCACGCCGCCGAGGAACGCGACGAGCACGGCCCCGTACGTGACGAGCGCGACCGGCGGCACGTCCTTCAGCCGCAGGATGACCAGCCACACGGCGGCCATCAACAGCCCGAGCACCGCGAGCGCGATCTTGCCGAGCGTCTTCATCGGAACCCTCCAATATGTATACGCAAACGACTGCGTTTACATATTAGGCCTTTCACGGCCCGGCGCGTACGATCAGGAGATGTTCTTCGAGCCGCCACCGGCGCGGGAGGAGCTGACGAGCCCCCCGCGCCCGGCACTCCCCGCCTGGTCCGCGCCGCCCGGGACGGAGCTGGGCGCCGCGACGACGGCCGACCGGGTGCTCGCCCGCGGCCCGAACGTCGCCGTCGCGCTCTCGACGATCCGCGCGTTCTCCACCGGCTGCCTGCTGAACGTCGAGGTGGTGCTGCGGCAGGGCGACCTCTCCCCCCAGGCCTTCTGGGACCTCCAGATGTCCCTCTACCCCTTCGCCCGCATCAGGTCGTCGGGCGACCGGCTGCCCGACCGGCTGTTGCGGTTCGGCGTCCGCTACCCCGGCGGCGCCAAGGCCACCACCATCGAGGCGAACGGGCACATCCTGCCCGGACAGGGCCCGCCCGCCGGCCCCCTGCTCTCCTGGCTCCCCGTCGGCGGCGCCATGCGCGGCGGGCATGACCTCGCCGGCAACTCCATGGCCCTGTGGCTGTGGCCGCTGCCCCCGGCCGAGCCCTTCGAGTTCGCCGTCGAATGGCCGCTCGGCGGCATCGGCCTGACCTTCACCGAACTCGACGGCGCCACCGTCGTCTCCGCCGCCCGGCGCTCCGCCCCTTACTGGCCGTGACGCGTGCCCGACAGTCCGCCGCGGGCGGGTACGGCCTCATGGCCGGAGCCCTTACCGGGCCACGGATCGCGGCGCCTATCCAGCGCGCAACCGGCACGGCCCGCGCCGGCGGTCACTTCACGCCGTCGACGAAAGGCCTGGCCACCTCCATCACGGCCTTGCGCGCGGCGGCCGGGTCGAAGACCGGCTCCTGGTAGCCCGGGGCCTCGACGACGCCCCCGCCGGTCGTCGTACCCCTGAAGGTGAACTCGATCGTCTTCTCGCCGGACAGCACCTTGACCAGGATCTCCCGCGTGGGCTTGCGGTCCGGCTCCTTCGGCCTGGTGGTGGCCGACTCCACGGCGAACGCCTTCTCGCCGAGGCCGGAGATCTCCTCGCGGGCCTCGAAGGTCGTGTGGGTCACCTCGTTGCCGATGCCGCCCTGGGCTCGGTAGCGGTCGTACTTCTTGGCGTCGCGGTCGAACTGGAAGGCCGATCCGGTGTCGCCGCCGCCCCAGTCGACCACGCGGGCGGTCAGCTCGCCGCCACGGGCGGTGTACTCCTGACCCGGCTCGTGCTTGACCTGCTCGCGGATGTTCCAGGTGCAGGCCGTCTGCTTGATCCTGCCGTCGTTGGTGCCGACGGACGGTCCTGAGACCGCGGGGAAGAACGCCGACTCGACGTTCTTGACCGTGAGGATCCCGCACGGCCCGTCGATCCTCACCTTGCCGGCGTCCTTGGCCATCTCGGCGGTGACGTGCTCGGCGACCTTGTTCGCCGCGGCCCGCACCTCGTCGCCCGTGGGGTACTTGGCGCCGCTCCTGTTGCTACCGCCGTACTCGACCTTGATCAGCCAGGGACCCTGCCGGATGTGGACGGCGGCCTTGAGCCCGCTGTGGCCGATCGAACTCTGGCTGTACGACTCGTCGCCGTACTGCAACTGCGTGAGCTCGCCGAACGCGGAGCCGGACGTCCTGCCGTCGACCCGCTTGCCGTCCCGGACGTTGACCCGCCGCTCGTGCGCCTTCTTGTCGTCGGCGAACCGGCGCTTGGCCCGCTCGACGGCGTTCTCACGCTCGCCGCTCCGGGCTTCCACCGAGATGCTCAGGCTGCGGTGGCCGAGGACGCCGCCGCCGACGTCCATCTTGTTGTCGCTCCACGAGCAGGCCGCCCGCTTCTCGCTCTCGGTGGCCGCCCCGGTGGACGCGTCCTTCCCGCCGTACCTGCCGTCGGTGACCAGGCTCTTGCGGAAGGCGTCCGGCACGGCCGCGCAGAGCTGATCGCCGGTGATCGCCCGCAGCTTCACCGGCGCGACCGACGGCGTCGGCTTGCGCTTCAGTGTCGGGAGGCGGTCCTCGCGCTCGAAGGCGCCGGGTGGCCGTCCGCCGTCGTCTGGACGGAGGAGCAGCCAGCCGCCGACCACCGCGCCGATCAGCATGATCACAGCCAGCCCGGCGAGTACGGCGATCAGCGGGCCCTTCCCGCCCCCTCTGGGCGGCGGAGGCCGCCACCCCCCACCGGCCCCGCCCGGCCCGGCCGGTCCCCCGTGCCATCCCCCCGGCGCGGCGTGCCGTCCCCCCGGCGCGCCGCCCGGTCCTCCCGGCCCGGCGTGCCGTCCCCCGGGGCCGCCGCCCGGTCCCCCTGCTCCGGCCGGCGGGAAACCGCCGGAGTGTCCGTGAGGCCCACCGGGCATACCCTGCGCACCGGGGCCCTGTCCGTAGGAGGGCGGGTATGGGGTGGACATCGGGACCTCTCGCGAATCGTCCAGCGGCTGAGCGGTTCGGACGGTCTCTCGGCCGGCGGGCACGCTCCGCCGTCAACCCCCCGCACCGCAGCAGAGCCTACGGACTGCGCGAATGCCGGCGTGTCAGGTGAACACCCGACAAAAGGTGATCGGGGTCAGCGTCCGTCGCGCATGCCGAACAGGAAACGGGTGACCCGGGTGCGCCGTACCAGGAGGTCGTAGGCGACCACCGTGAGGATCAGGGACGCGGCCACGATCAGCGGATACTTGACGGCGATCGGCGCGTCCAGCCTGACCACCCCGTACGCGACCGCGACCACGATGGGCTGGTGCAGCACGTACAGAGGAAGCACGCCCGCCGCCAGATAGGCGTAGACGCGGCGGCGGGCCCCGCCCCGCGGGCGCGTGGCGGGGGGCCGGGCGGCGGCGCGGCGGTCGAGCAGGCCGAGGATGCCGACCAGCAGGCACCAGCCCGCCGCGCCGTACATGGCACGCGCGACGGCGGCCATGGGGGTCAGGTCGGTGAAGGGGTCGCCGCCGGCGAGCAGGAACATGGGCAGGCCGACCACGGGCAGCGCCAGTCCGACGGCGGCGGCCAGCGGCGCGTCGCGGCGGATCGCGGCGCGGAAGCGGTCGTCGGCCGCGAGCACGAAGCCGTAGCAGAAGAACAGCAGGTACGCCCAGCGGCTCCACCCGGCGTACTCCTGCTCCAGCCCGGCCAGCGCGCTGAGCAGCGACACCGGCACCGCGGCCGCCAGCAGCGCGCCGCGACGCCCGGCGGCGACGGCGGCGAGCCGGTCGCCGATCGCGCGGGCCCGGCCGGCGGGGAACCAGCGCGCCACGGCCGCGAGCATGAGGGCGAACACGAGCAGCAGCAGCATGAACCACAGGTGCCCGGTCTCGAAGTGCTCGCCCTGCAGCACGAAGGGGAACTCGGCCAGGTCGAACCGGGCCTCGAAGAAGCGCGGCAGGAAGGCCAGGTAGGACTCGTGGTAGCCGGGATCGGCGCGCAGCCGCAGCCACTGCGGCACCGGCACGATCGTGAGCGTGCCGAAGACCAGCGGCACGCCCAGCCGCAGCAGCCGCTCGGCGGTGAAGCCCGCCGGACCTCGGCGGCGCAGCGAGTGCCAGGCGCCGAAGCCCGCGATGAGGAAGAGGATCGGCATCGCCCACACCACCCCGAGGGCGGAGACGACGATGGACGCCCCGGTGGTCTCGGCGTTGCGTACGTAGAAGTCGTCGGAGGCGTCGAAGACCAGCGCCGCGTGGAAGAACACCAGCCCGACGACCACCAGCACGCGGATCGAGTCGAGCTCGCTCCGGCGCGCGGGGGATGCGGTCTCCCCGTCGGCGGGTGAGGCCGGGCGCGGTTCCACGATCACGTGCCCCGGACCTTCTCGTAGCGGGCGGGCGCCCCTGGCTGCTCGTTCATCCTGTTGCCTCCCTCGGCCCAGAGCTTCCCGCCGGACAGGAAGGCGTCGATCTCGGCCTGTTCCGCCGGCTCGATGGCGCGGTCCGCGCGCCATCGGGCGGCGGTCACGCGCAGGTACGGCCGCGCGGCGGCGACGTCGACGGCGTCCAGGAACGCGCCGAGCATGATCTCCTGCCAGTTCGGCACCGGCGCCTCGGGCACGGCGGTGGTGGCGAGGATGAGCCAGGTGCAGGCGACGTCGGCGCCCGGCGCTCCCCTGGCGGCGTTGGCCCAGTCGACGATGCGCGGCCCGGCGGCGGTGACGATGACGTTGGCGGGATGCAGGTCCAGGTGGAGCAGCCGGTTGCCGGGGCAGCCCCCGGCGCCCTGGAGCCAGCCGGGCGCGCGCACCCGCGCCACCGTGCGCAGCAGCTCGGCAAGGAGCCGGCCGTACGACGCGAGGCGGTCGGGGCGCCGCAGCGCCGTCTCCCTCAGGCTCGGGCCCTCCAGGCGCTCCATCAGCAGGTCGGGCCCGTCGGCGTCGAAGACCTCGGGCGTCGGGATCCCGTTCCTGCGGGCGTGGCGCATGATCGACGCCTCCTGCTCCAGGCTGCGTCCGTGCCTGGAACGCTTGACGACCTTGCCCGCGCCCGCCTCGAAGACGAGGCAGTCGTGCCCGGATGCGATCAGGGTGCCCACACGCATATTTGTCAGATTAGTCAGTAAGGATGCCGGGCCGGAATCGACGGCCGTTGACCGCTTTTTGCGGCAACTTGTTGCCACCGGCCATGCCCGCGTTCGTGGCTATCGTGAGAGGGAACATCCGGCGATCGCGTATATCGGATTATTCAAATCCTAATGGTGTGGCATCTGAGGAGGTGACACATTGCTGGTGGTAACCGATCTCGTCAAGCGGTACGGCACGGTGCAAGCCCTCGACGGATTCACACTGAATGTGGCAGCCGGTGAAATCGTGGGACTGGTCGGGCACAATGGTGCGGGCAAGACGACCTTTGTGGAAATCGTCTCCGATTTGATCCGCCCCGACAGCGGTCACGTGACCATTGACGGTAAACCGCCGTCCGCCACGCGCGGCCAGGTCGGCGTCGCACCCCAGCACATCGCCCTCTATCCCTCCGTCACGGTGCGCGAGCACCTGGAGCTGTTCGGCAGGCTCGCCGGGCTGAGGCCGGCGGCGCTGAGCGCGGCCATCGACGACCTCGCCGGCATCCTGCGGCTCTCGGAGATCATGGACAGGCGGACCGGGAAGCTCTCCGGCGGCCAGCAGCGGCGCACCCAGGCCGCGACCGCGCTCGTGCACCGGCCGGCCCTGCTGCTGCTCGACGAGCCGACCGCGGGCGCCGACCTGGAGACGCGGCAGGCCATGCTCGACGTGGTCAAGCAGCGCGCCGGCGAGGGCGCGGCGGTCGTCTACACCACCCACTACCTCCCCGAGCTGACCGAGCTGCAGGCGACGATCGCGGTCGCGCAGAACGGCCGGGTCATCGCCAGGGGCACCTACGAGGACCTGGCCAAGGACCTGCCGGGCGAGGTCCGGGTGACGCTGGAGGACGAGGAGGAGATCTCCGTCTCCACCACCGAGCCCACGGCGACGCTGATCGAGCTGCTCGGCCGCCTCGACCGCCCGATCAGCTCGGTCGACGTGCGCCACCCGTCCCTCGACGACCTCTACAGATCCCTGGCGGTCCACGATGCTTGTTGACAGCGTGCCGCGCCCGGCGGGCGCGTTCGACGCGCTCTACCGGATCTCCGCGATGGCCAGGCACAACACGATCATCCGGCTGCGCGACCCGGGCCAGGCGATCAGCTACGTGGTCATGCCGATGGTCCTCATGCTGGTGCTCAAGCCCCTGTACGTGCGGGCGGTCGACGGGGGCGCCACCCAGGTGTCCACCGGACTCATGGTGATGTTCTCGGTGTTCGCGATCTCGCTGGCCGGCAACGCCATCCTGTCCGAGCGCACCTGGCGCACCTGGGACAGGCTGCGCGTGAGCCGGGCCGCGGCCGCCGAGCTGCTGGTGGGCAAGATCCTGCCGATCTTCGCGATCATGGTGGTGCAGCAGGTGCTGCTGCTGACGTACGGGTGCCTGGTCATCGGGCTGCCCGTGCCCAGCGCGCCGCACTACGTGCTGGCGGCGATCCTGATCTGGGCCTTCGCGCTGCTCGCGCTCGGCGCGCTGCTCGCCGCGATCGTGCGCAGCCACGGCGAGCTCAGCGTGATCTGCGACGTGGGCGCGCTGACGCTCAGCTCCCTGGGCGGCGCCCTGGTGCCGCTGAGCCTGATGCCCGAGTGGGCGCAGCTCGTGGCGCCCGCCTCGCCCGGCTACTGGGCGCTGAACCTGATGCAGGCCGCGGTGCGCGGCGACCTGGCGGGCATGCTGCCGTCCGCCGCGATCCTGCTGGCGATCGGCCTGGCGGCGGGCGCGTTCGCGGCCCGGCGGCTGGCCCGCGGCTGGGGCCGCGGCGGGCTGATCTGAGGCGAGTAAGCAATGGCGACTTCAGTGAAGAGGGGCACGTCGAATGGATGAGCACCGACCACCGGGCGCGGGAGACGTGGCGATCGTCGGCATGGCCGGCCGCTTCCCCGGCGCGTCCGACGTCGAGACGTTCTGGCGCAACATCAGCACAGGTGTGGAGTCCTTCACCCGGTTCACCGACGAGGAGCTCTCCGCCGCCGGGGTCGACGCCGCGGTCTACCAGCAACCCAACTACGTCCGGCTACGGCCCGTCCTCGACGACGTGCGGGGCTTCGACGCCGGGTTCTTCGGCTACAACCCGCGCGAGGCGACCCTGGCCGACCCGCAGCAGCGCATCTTCCTGGAATGCGTGTGGGAGGCGCTGGAGTCGGCGGGCTACGCCGCCCCCGAGGGCCGCGGCACCGTGGGCGTCTTCGCCGGCATGAACATCAGCGGCTACCTGCTCACCCGCCTGCGGGCCTTCGCGATGGGCATCGACACCTCCGCCCTGATGATCGGCAACGACAAGGACTCGCTGGCCACGAACGTCTCCTTCCGGCTGGACCTCGGCGGGCCGAGCGTCACCGTGCAGACGTTCTGCTCCACGTCCCTGGTGGCGGTGCACCTGGCGAGCGAGAGCCTGCGCCGCGGCGAGTGCGACATGGCGCTGGCCGGGGGCGTGTCCGTGCGCATCCCCGACCGCACCGGCTACCTGTGGGAGGAAGGCGGGCAGGAGTCGCCCGACGGGCACGTGCGGACCTTCGACGCCGAGGGCCGGGGCAGCATGTTCGGCGACGGAGCGGCGGTCGTGGCGCTGAAGCGGCTGTCGGACGCGGTGGCCGACCGCGACACCGTGCTCGCCGTGATCCGCGCCTCGGCCATCAACAACGACGGCGCGATGAAGTTCAGCTACCTGGCGCCCAGCATCGACGGCCAGCGCCGCTGCGTCTCCGCCGCCCTCGCCAAGGCGGGCGTGGACCCGTCCGACATCTCCTACGTCGAGGCGCACGGCACCGCGACCGAGGTCGGCGACCCCATGGAGGTCGCGGCGCTGACCAGGGCCTTCGGGCCGACGAAGGAGAAGCAGTACTGCGTGCTCGGCTCGATCAAGCCCAACGTGGGCCACCTCGACAGGGCGTCCGGCGTGACCGGCCTGATCAAGGTCGTCCAGTCGCTGCGGAACGAGCTGATCCCCGGCACCCTGCACTACCGCTCCCCGAACCCCGAGATCGACTTCGGCGACAGCCCGTTCCGGGTCACCGCCGGCACCACGCCCTGGCGGCGCACCCCCGACCGGCCGCGCATCGCCGGCATCAGCTCGCTCGGCATGGGCGGCACCAACGCGCACGCCATCGTCACCGAGGCGCCCCTGCCCGCCGAGCGCACCACCCGGTCGCGCCGCTGGCAGATCCTGCCGCTGTCGGCGCGGTCCGCCGCCGCCGCCGAGCAGGCGTGCGCCAGGCTCGCCGGGCGGCTGGCGGACGCGCCGGACGACCTCGGCGACGTCGCGTACACGCTGCAGGTCGGCCGCAAGGTCTTCAACCACCGCCGGTTCGTGGTCGCCGGCTCCACCGGCGAGGCCGCCGGGCGGCTCGCCGACCCGGCCGGGCCGCTGGGACGCAACGACGCGACGACGGGCAGGAAGGTGGGCTTCCTGATCGCCGGGGTGGGCGAGCAGTACCCCGGCATGGTGGCCTCCCTGTACGCCGAGGAGCCCGCCTTCCGCGCCGACGTGGACGAGTGCCTGGCCGTGCTCGGGTTCACCGAGGCCGCGCAGCTGTCCGACGTGTTCGTGCCCGCGGAGCGCGACCGGGCGGCCGGCGACCTGGCCGGGCTACTGGGCAGGGCCGCTCCCGCGCCGGCGTCCACGACGGACGCCCATCTGGTCCAGCCGGCCATCTTCGTCGCGGAGTACGCGCTGGCGCGGCAGCTGATCCGCTGGGGACTGACGCCGGAGATCATGATCGGCTACAGCCTCGGCGAGTACGTCGCAGCCTGCCTGGCGGGTGTCATGTCCCTGCCCGACGCGGTGCGGCTGGTCGCCCACCGGGCCAGGCTGATCGCCTCGCAGCCCGAGGGCGCGATGCTCGCGATCTCCGCGGACGAGCGCCGGCTGCGCGTCGTGCTGGGCGAGCCGATCATGCGCGACCTGGACGTGGCGGTGCGCACCGGCTCGCAGGTGGTGCTCGCGGGCCCGGCCGAGACCGTGGAGGCGGCGGCCGCGCTGCTGCTGGAGGCGCGGATCGGCCACCGCAGGCTGGAGACCACGCACGCGTACCACTCCCGGATGCTGGCTCCGCTCGCCGAGGAGCTGACCGCCTGGATCAAGGAGAACGTGACGCTGCGCGCGCCCGAGCTGCCCTACGTCAGCAACGTCACCGGCGAGCTCGCCACCGCGGAGCTGGTGGGCGACCCCGGCTACTGGGCCAGGCACATGTGCGAGACGGTCGAGTTCGGCCAGGGGCTCGGCCACGTGCTCGGCGCCGACCTGGCGCTCGCCGAGATCGGCCCCGGGCAGTCGCTGGGCGCGCTGACGCGCGGCCACCCCGGCTGCGACCGCGCCCAGTGGCCGCTGATCGTGACCACCCTGCCGGCCGCCAACGACCCGCAGGACGCCGGCGCGGCGCTGGCCACCGCCGTCGGCAAGCTCTGGCTGACCGGCGTGCCCGTCGACTGGGCCGCGCTGCACGACGACGCGGGCTGGTCGCCCGGCCGGGTGCCGCTGCCGACCTACCCGTTCGAGCACCAGGAGTACTGGCTCGACATCGACGAGAGCGCGCTGGCGAGCGGGACTCCCGCGTTCGACGAGAGCGATCCGACGAGCATCGCCAAGGCGTACCCGAGGCTGCCCGACACCCGCTGGATCCACCTGCCCACCTGGCGACAGACCACGACGCGGCCGGCCCGCGCCGAGGAGGCCGCCCGCTGGCTGGTCTACACCGACGAGGGGTTCGCCGACACGCTGGCCGCGCCGCTGCTGGCCCACCTGGCGGCGCAGGGCCGCGAGGTCGTGCTGGTGCGGCCGGGCGAGCGCTACGAGAGCGGCCCCGACGGCTTCCGGCTGCGCCCCGGCTCACCGGACGACACCCTGACGGCGCTGCGCGAGCTGGCGGGCCGCGACTGGTTCCCCGAGCGGGTCGTGCACCTGTGGACGGCGGACGACGCCGCGCCGCGCCCCGAGGACCCGCCGGCCGAGGAGTGCCTGCGGCGCGGCCTGTACACACTGGTGGCGCTGGCCCGCGCGGCCGGTGACCTCGGCCTGCCCGGATGGTCGCTGGACATCGTCACGGCGGGCAGCCACCGGGTGCACGCGGGCGAGGCGGTGCACGCCGAGCGCGGCACCCTGCTCGGCCCGACCCGGCTGATCCCGGTGGAGTACCCGAGGGTGCGGACCCGGCTGATCGACCTCGACGCCGGCGGCGGCGCCGCTCTGCTGGCCGAACTGCGGGCCGAGCCCGAGGACCAGGTCGTCGCGCTGCGCGGCGGCCACCGCTGGATCCCCGACTACGAGGCGCTGGACGCCTCGGTGATCGAGGCGGCCGCCCCGGCGGCGAGCGTCCGGCGCGGCGGCGTCTACCTGGTGACCGGCGGTCTCGGCGGCATCGGGCTGGCGATGGCCGAACGGCTGGCCGAGCAGTACCAGGCGCGGCTGGTGCTGCTCGGCCGCACGCCGGTGCCGCCACGCGAGCAGTGGGACGCCATCCTGAGCGCGGAGAGCACCGCGGGCGAGGTCCGCAGGCGCCTGGAGGGCCTGCGCCGTCTGGAGGCGTCCGGCGTCGAGGTGCTCACCGCCGCCGGCGACGTGTCCAAGGTCGAGGACGTGCGCCGCGCGGTCGGCGCCGCGATCGAGCGGTTCGGCGAGCTGAACGGCGTGCTGCACTGCGCCGGGGTGCCCGCGGTCGGGCTCATGCAGTTCAAGACCGTCGCCGACATGGAGCGGGTGCTGGCACCCAAGGTCGGCGGCACCCTCGCCCTGGCGCGGGTGCTGCGCGAGGTGCCGGTGGACTTCCTGGCGCTGTTCTCCTCCACCACCTCGGCCACCGGCGGCGGCGCCGGCCAGGTCGACTACTGCGCGGCCAACGCCTTCCTGGACTCCTTCGCCCTGGCCGGGACCCTGCCCGGCGTGGCGGTCACCTCGATCGACTGGTGCGAGTGGACCTGGAACGGCTGGACCGACGGCCTGGACAACTACGACGAGGGCTCCAAGCAGTACTTCGAGTGGTACCGCGAGAACTTCGGCCTCACCTTCGACCAGGGCTGGCAGACGCTGCTGCGGGTGCTGGCCAGCGGCGAACGGCACGTGGTGGCCTCCACGCAGGACTTCGCCCCGATGGTGGCGATGAGCCGCAAGTCGTCCATCGAGAGCCACCAGGCGACGGTCAAGAAGATCAGGGACGCCTTCGGGCGGCACCCGAGACCCGACCTGTCGACGGCGTACGTGGAGCCGCAGTCGCCCACCGAGGAGACCATCGCCGGTGTCTGGTCCGAGGCGCTCGGCCTGGAGCAGGTCGGCGTGCACGACAACTTCTTCGAGCTGGGCGGCAACTCGCTGCTCGGGATGGAGATCATCGCCGAGGTCAGGCGGGCGCTGGAGCTGTCGTACCTGCCTCCGCACATCCTCTACCAGGCGCCCACCATCGCCTCGCTCGCCGAGGCGGCCCGCGCGGGCCAGGAGTCCGGGGAACCGCCGGCGGAGGAGCGTGAACAGCAGCGATCCCGCATCGCCCAGCGACGCAACATGCTCAGGAGCGGAAGGACCTCATGACTGAAACCGACTACGACTCCGCGGTCGCGCTGATCGGCATGTCCGGCCGCTTCCCCGGCGCCGCGGACGTCGCCGGCCTGTGGCGCAACCTGCTCGCCGGAGTCAAGGGCCTGCGTACGATCACCGACGAGGAGCTGCGGGACGCCGGGGTCGAGCCGGGGATGCTGGCCGACCCGCGCTACGTCCGCGTCGGCGGCCCGCTGGAGGGCCTGGACACCTTCGACGCCACCGTCTTCGGGGTGAACCCGCGCGAGGCCGAGATGATGGACCCGCAGCACCGGTTGTTCCTGGAGTGCTCGTGGGAGGCCCTGGAGAGCGCGGGCTACTGCCCCACCGACGTGCCCGGCCAGGTCGCGGTGTTCGGCGGCTGCGGCTTCCCCGACTACATCGTGCAGAACATCCGCCACCTGTCCGCCCAGCCGGGCGGGGCGCTGCTGGCGGCGATCGGCAACGAGCGCGACTCGCTGGCCTCGCTGGTCTCCTACAAGCTGGGCCTGCGCGGGCCGGCCGTGTCGGTGCAGACGTTCTGCTCCACCTCGCTGGTCTCGGTGCACCTGGCCTGCCAGAGCCTGCTGACGTACGAGTGCGACGTCGCGGTGGCGGGCGGCGCGTTCACGCCGCTCCCCCAGCCGTCCGGCTACCTGTACGAGCAGGGCGGCATCATGTCGCCCGACGGGCGGGTGCGCAGCTTCGACGCCGAGGCGAGCGGCACCGTGATGGGCAGCGGCGCGGGCGCGGTCGCGCTCAAGCGCATGTCCGACGCGCTCGCGGACGGCGACGTCATCCACGCGGTGATCCTCGGCTCGGCGTCCAACAACGACGGCCGGCTGCGGGCCGGCTACACGGCGCCCGGGGTGGACGGGCAGGCCGAGGTGATCGAGTCGGCGCTGGGCGTGGCCGGGGTCAAGCCCGAGACCGTCGGCTACGTCGAGTGCCACGCGACGGGCACCATGCTGGGCGACTCCATCGAGCTGGCGGCGATGAACCGGGTGTTCACCCAGGCCGGCGAGACGCCGTGCGTGCTGGGGTCGGTCAAGCCGAGCCTGGGCCACCTGGATCGCGCCTCCGGCGTCACCGGGCTGATGCGGGCGGCGCTCAGTCTCAAGCACGAGCTGCTGCCCGGCACCCCCGGCTACGAGACGCCGAACCCGGCGCTGGCCACCGCGCACGACCGCTTCACCGTGCTGAAGGAGCACCGGCCCTGGCCCGCGGGCCCGCACCCGCGCCGCGCCGGGGTCAGCTCGTTCGGGCTCGGCGGCACCAACGCGCACGTGGTGCTGGAGCAGGCGCCGCTCCGGCCGGCGCGGCCTCCCCGGCCGGGCCCTCACCTGCTGGTGTTCTCCGCCGCCGACGACGGCGCGCTGACCGCGCTCACCGAGCGGCTCCGCGACCACCTCGGCACCGGTGACGGCGAGGACCTCGCGGACGTGGCGTTCACGCTCCAGGTCTCGCGCGGCGGCTTCGCGCGGCGGCGCGCCGTGGTGTGCCGGGATCGCGAGGACGCCGTCGCCGCGCTCGGCGACCCGGAACGCTGGATCGACGGCAAGACCCAGCGGCGCAACCCCCGGGTGCGGCTGGTCGCGCCGGACTCCGGCGTACCCGAGGAGTGGTGGGCCGAGCTGCACGCGGCGGCCGGCGCGGTGCTGCGCCCCGGTTCTCCCCAGGGCGGGGCGCGGGAGCCGGGACGCGCGGAGGCGCTGGCCGCGCTGGCCGAAGGGCTGCGCGGGATCGGCGTGAACGTGACCGACGACGAGGACGCGGCCGAGACGGTCACCGTCGCGCCCGGCGACCGGGCGGGCGGTGGAGCAGGCGATCGAGCAGGTGACGCGGCGGGCTACAGGGCTGGTGACGCGGCAGGCGATCGAGCAGGTGACGCGGCGGGCTACAGGACTGGTGACGGGGTGGGTGCGGCCGGGTGGGTGCTCGGCGCCGTGGCGCGGCTCTGGCAGGCCGGTGCCGCCGTCGACTGGGTCAAGCTGCACGGCGGGGCCGGGCGGCGGGTCGAGCTGCCGACCTACCCGTTCCAGCGCCGCCGGTACTGGGTGAACCCGCCCAAGGACCAGGCGCAGGCCCAGGTGGGCACCGGCAAGACGTTCGACAGGGCGCGGTGGACGTACCTGCCCGGCTGGCGGCAGCGGCCGCTGTCCGTCGCGGGCCTGGACGAGCGGCTGCGCGAGGCGGGCCCCTGGCTGGTGTTCGCGGCCGGCCCGCACGGCGAGGCGCTGGTCGGACGGCTGGTCGAGGCCGGGGCCGAGGTGACGACGGTGCGTCCCGGCGACCGGTTCGAGCAGGACGACGCCGGCGACTTCACCGTCAGGATCGGCACCGCCGACGACATCGCCGAGCTGATGTACTCGCTGGTGGCCGCCCCGCGCGCGATCGTGCACGGGTTCAGCCTGGCCGCCGAGGAGGCGGGACCGGACGACGACCCGGTGGCGCACTTCGCCGCCGAGCAGCGGCGCGGCTTCTCCTCGGTGCTGGCGCTGGCCAGGGAGCTGATCGACAACACCGGCTCGGCCCCCCGCGCCGAGCTGGTCCTGCTCACCCCCGAGGCGGTGAGCGTGGCCGGGGCCGACCTGCGCCACCCCGAGCACGCCACGCTGGGGGCGCTCGCGCCCAGCCTCGCCCAGGAGAACCCCCGGCTGCGCTGCCGCGCCGTGGACGTGGGCGGCGGCCTCGACCCGGCGGCGGCCGCGGCCCGCATCCTGGCCGCGGCGGTCTGCCCGTACGAGGGACCGGTCGCGATCCGCGGCGACGACACCTGGGTGCGGCACTACGAGCAGTACCCGATCGAGGCGCCCGAGCCGGACCGGCGGCCGTTCCGCGACGGCGACACGGTGCTCATCACCGGCGGCCTCGGCGACGTCGGCCTGGTCCTGTCCCGGCACCTGGCGAGCGCGTACGGCTGCCGCCTGGTCCTCACCGCCCGCAGCGAACTGCCGCCCAGGGAAGGATGGGACGACCACCTGGCCTCGGCGCCGCCGGGCGACCGGACGGCCCGGCACATCCGCAACATCAGGGACCTGGAGGAACGCGGCGCCACCGTGCTCGCCGTCTCGGCCGACGTGGCCGACGAGGACGCGATGCGGGCCGTCGTCGAGCGGGCCGTCGAGCGTTTCGGCGGCATCGACGTGGTGGTGCACGGCGCGGGCGTGCAGGACGGGGCGTACTTCAACTTCGCCCACCTCATGGACCGTCGGCAGTGCGACGCCCACCTGGCCGCCAAGGTGAACGGGTTCCACGTGCTGCAGAAGGTGCTCGGCGACCACTGCCAGGACCGCCGGATCACGCTGTCGTCGATCGCGGCGGTGCTCGGCGGGATGACGCTCGCGCCGTACGCGGCCGCCAACGCCGCGCTGGACGCGTACGTCCGCGCCACCCGCACCGCGGGCGGGGCGCGCTGGGTCACGGTCGACTGGGACACCTGGAACATCGACCCCGACCGGGTCGAGGGGCACAGCGGCGCGGTCATCGACTTCGCGATGGCCCCCGCCGAGGGCGTGGACGTCTTCGAACGGGCGCTGTCGGCCGCCGACCGCGTCGGGCACCTGGTCATCTCCACCGGCTCGCTGGACAGCAGGATCGCGCAGTGGGTCACCGGCGACATCCACGAGGCCGGCGAGGACCTCGACGACCAGGAGCGCCACCCGCGCCCCGAGCTGAACAACCCCTACGTCGAGCCGCGGGAGGGCACCGAGGCCACGCTCGCCGAGATCTGGTCGCGGGTGCTCGCCATCGAGCCGATCGGGGCCCTGGACAACTTCTTCGAGCTGGGCGGGCACTCCCTGCTGGCGATCGAGCTGACGACCCGCATCCGCAAGACGCTGAACGCGTCGGTGCCGGTGACCGGGCTCCTGGAGTGCCCGACCGTGCGGCAGCTGGCCGAGCTGCTCGACGCCCGCGACGAAGAGGAGTGACCAGGCGATGAACCGTCCCGACCACCTCCGGGCCCTGCAGGGCTTCGTACGGCGGGAGCTGACCGGCAAGGACGCCTACCTCGACTCGCTGGCCGAGGCGCCGCTGCCGCTGTACGAGCGGTTCGGCGGCACCGGGCTGGCCGGCTGGTGGCTGCCCGAGGAGTACGGCGGGCTCGGCCTCGGCCTGGAGGAGAGCGTCAGGATCACCTCCGAGCTGGCCTACGCCGACGCCGGGGTGGCGTTCACCCTGTTCATCCCGGTGCTCACCACGAGCATGGTGCAGTGGTACGGCAGCGAGGAGCTGCGCAAGGAACACCTCGGCGGGCTGGCCGGCGGCGGCTTCGCCGCCACGCTGGGCAGCGAGCACGCGGCCGGCAGCGAGCTGGCCAGGATCGGCACGACCGCGCGGCGCGAGGGCGACACCGTGGTGCTGGACGGGCAGAAGGCGTTCTCCACCAACACCGCCTTCGCGCGGTTCCTCGTGGTGATCGCCCGTGCCGCCGACGACCCGTCCGGTTACCTGGCGGTGCTGGTGCCGGGCGACGCGCCCGGCGTGACCGTGGAGAAGCGCTGGGACGTGATCGGGCTGCGCTCCTCGGCGACCTACCAGGTGTCGCTGTCCGGCGTCCGGGTCCCGGCGGGCAACGTCCTGCGCGGGAACGGGCTGCGCCTGCTGGAGATCGGCCTGAACGCCAGCCGCATCCTGATCGCCACGACCGCGCTGGGCATCGCCCGCCGCATCCGTGACGTGTGCATGGAGTACGGCAAGTCCAAGTCGGTGAAGGGCGCCCCGCTGACGGCGAACGCGGTGTTCGCCGGCCGGCTCGGCCAGTTCGAGATGCAGATCGAGGTCATGACCAACCAGTGCCTGGCCGCGGCCCGCGCCTACGACGCCATCGCGGCCCGGCCCGACGCCGGCGAGGAGTTCATGCGGGTGGGCACGCTGAAGTCGGCGCTCACCACGAAGATGTTCTGCGGCCAGACCGGGTGGCAGATCGCCTCGGCGGCGTCGGAGATGTTCGGCGGCCTCGGCTACACCCACGAAGCGGTGATCGGCAAGCTGCTGCGCGACATGAGGTACGTCTCGATCGTGGAGGGCGGCGACGACGTGCTGCGCGACCTGGTCTTCAGCCGGTACGTGGTGCCGGTGTCGAAGCGGTCGTGACCAGCGCCGCGGCGTAGCCGGGAGCGACGTCCAGCCAGCGGACGGGAACCTGGGAGCCGGGGAGGGAACGCGAGAGCGCGCTCCCTCCCCGGCTCTCGGCGCACGTGCCGGCTTCCGGGCGCACGAGGACGTCGCGCAGCCCGGCCAGCCCGGCCCCGCTCGCCTTGACGTACGCCTCCTTGGCCGTCCACAGCCGGAAGTACTCCGCCAGGCCCGCGCCGGGCCCGGCCGCGCACACCCGGGCGGCCTCCTCGGGCTGGTACATCCGCCGCGCCATCTCCAGATGGTCGAAGTCGTCCCGGACGCGTTCCACGTCGACCCCCACCCGGCCGCCCGGCGCCGCCACCGCGATCAGCGCCCACTCCCCGGAGTGGGACAGGTTGAAGTCCGGCACTTCCCCGGAGTGGGACAGGTTGAAGTCGGGCCCTTCCCCCGAGCCCTCCAGGTTGAAGTCGGGCCCTTCCCCCGAGCCCTCCAGGTTGAAGTCAGGCCCTCCCCCCGAGCCCTTCAGATTGAAGTCGGACCCTCCCCCCGAGCTCCGCAGGCACGGGCGGCCCGACGCGTCGGTGCCGAAGGCGAGCTGTGCGGCGGGCACGCCGCACAGCTCGCCGAGGACCGCGCGCAGGGCCGCGTGCGCGGCCACGTACCGCCGCCGCGCGAGCGGCTCGGCCAGCGCCGCGGCCTTCTCACGCTCGGCGGCGGACAGGCAGTGCCACCATCCCGGCCGCTCCGGACGGTCCACGTTGACCCGCCAGACCCGCGCACCCACCGCGCCATCTCCGCCCGAACCGGCCTGCCAGACCCGAGCACCACCGGCCGCGACACCTCCGTCCGGGCCGACCTGCCAAGCCGTGGCACCCACGGCCGCAGCGCCTCCATCCGAACCGACCCGCCGGACCCGCGCGCCCGCGGCCGCGCCGCCTCCGTCCGGACCGGCCTGCCAAGCCGTGGCACCCACCGCCGCGACGCCTCCGTCCGAACCGGCCCGCCAAGCCGTGGCACCCACCGCCGCGACGCCTCCGTCCAGACCAGCCTGCCAAGCCGTGGCACCCACGGCCGCAGCGCCTCCGTCCGGACCGGCCCGGTGCGCCTTCACACCCACGGTCGCAGCGCCTCCGCCACGATGCCGCGGGTGCGGGCCGCCTGTTCGAAGACCGCGAAGTGGCCGCCGTCGAAGGGGTGCAGGGCGAACTCGTCCGCGGTCTGGTCCCGCCAGGCCGCCACCTTCGCCGGCGCGACCCGCGGGTCGGCGCCGCTCGGCATCGCCGTGATGGGCACGGCCAGCGGCGGTTCGTCCGTGTACTGGTAGGTCTCCTTGACGGTGAAGTCGGCCTGCACGGCGGGCAGGATCATCTCCAGCGCCCCCGGGTCGGCCAGCAGCCACTCCGGCGTGCCGCCCAGCTTGCGCAGCAGCGCGACCACCTGCGCCCTGGTCATCTCGCGCACCGGCGGCCCGCCCTCGTAGGTGACGTGCGGGGCGTCGGAGCCGGAGACGAACAGGTGCACGGGCTGCGGGCCGCCGCGCCGCCTGATCTCCCTGACCAGTTCGAAGGCCACGATGGCGCCCAGGCTGTGCCCGTACAGGGCGTACCTGTGGCCCGCCGCCGACAGGTCGACGTCGGCGAGCACCGCGTCGGCCAGGTCGGAGACCAGCGGCTCCATCCGCAGGTAGGGCGGCTCCTTGTGCCGGCTCTCCCGTCCGGGCGGCTGCACCGGCTGGACCGCGATCCCCGGCAGCTCGCGCTGCCACAGCCGGAACGCCGACGCCGAGCCGCCCGCGTGCGGCAGGCAGTAGAGCGGCAGCGCGCCGGGCTCCGCGCCGGTCAGGGCGCGGAACGGCAGCCAGCTGGTCAGCAGGCCGTCGGTCGTCTCGTCATAGACGGTCATCTCGGTCCCTCACTCGACGATCTCGACTCTCACGTACGCGGGCGGCGGCTGGACCGCGGTCAGGTCGGCCTCCAGCACGACGTGCGCGCCGTCCCTGCTGACCTCGCCGAACCCGGCGAACGCGTACGTGATCTGCATCATGCGGTTGCGGCCGGTCTCCACGAAGTCGGCCCGTACGGCCACGCCCGCGTCCACCGCCAGCCGGAGGATGTGGTTGAGCAGCACCATGCCGACCCCGCGCGACATCACCCGGCACGACATCAGCATCATGCGCAGCCACCAGGCGTCCTCGCCCTTCTCCACCAGGGCCAGGCCGATCTTGCCGTAGCCGCCGAACCTGTCGGTGAGCGAGGCCACCAGGAGCAGGTGGTCCGGCGACTCCCGCAGCGCGTCCAGCTCCTCGTAGGAGTAGGTGCGCCCGGTGGAGTTCAGCTGGTTGGTGCGCACCGTCAGCTCCTCGGCCCGCTGCAGGTCCTCCCTTCTGGCGGGCGCGATGGTGAAGGACATCTCCAGGCCGGCCAGGAACTCCTCGTTCGTGCCGACGAAATCGCCTTCGAGCTCGTCCCTGGCGATCTGGCTGCGGTACATCCCGCGCCGCAACGCCGACTCGTCGGTGACGAAGCGCGGCCGGAACTCCGGCCGCGCCAGCGCCTCGTCGAGCTCCAGGATGTCCACGCAGGTCACCTCGGGGACCCCGTGGGCCACCTCGGCGCGTTCGAACTCCTGGTCGTCGACGAACGCGAAGGCGTCCAGGCCGAGGTTGAGCGCCTTGGCGATGTGCCGGATGGAGTCGGACTTCGGGTTCCAGTTGATCTGCGGATAGAGGAACATCTCCTCCAGCCCGAGGGCGCGCAGCTTCTCCATGGCCGCGTCCCTGTCGTTCTTGCTGGCGACGGAGTGCAGGATGCCCATGCGGTCCAGCTCGTGGATCCGCTCGACGACGGCGGGCCGTACGGTGACGTCGCCGTCCTCCAGGAGCACCCCGTTCCACAGGGTGTTGTCGAGGTCCCACACGATGCACTTGATGCGGCCCTGTTTCGGCTTCTCCGGGAGCGGGGCCGCGGCGGTGACCGCGGTTGTCACGGACATGTCGTCTTCTCCCTTTCCGCCTGGCCGGCGATGGTGATCCGCTGGATCTCGTTGCTGCCCTCGATGATCTCCATCACCTTGGCGTCGCGGTACAGGCGCGCCACCGGGAAGTCCGGGCTGCACCCGTTGGCGCCGTGGATCTGCACGGCCTCGGCCGCGTGCCGCACGGCGGCCGTGGAGGCGAAGTACTTCGCGATCCAGGTGGCCATGAGCGTCGCCGAGTCGCCGGCGTCCTTCAGGCGGCCGGCCTCGGCGAGCAGCAGCCTGGCCGCTCGCGCGTCGGTCACCATGTCGGACAGCTTGGCCTGGATCAGCGGCAGCTCCCGCAGCGCCGAGCCGCCCACCCTGCGGTGCGCGGCGTACGCGGAGGACGCCTCCAGGCACGCCTGGAGGATGCCCAGCGACCCCGCCGCCACGCTGTAGCGGCCCAGGTCGAGGGTCCCGGTGAGCACCATGCCTGCGGTGAAGCCGCTCGGGCCGAGCAGCGCGTCCGGCCCGAGCACGACGTCGTCGAAGGAGATCTCCGCCAGCATCGAGGCGCGGGTGCCGAGCATGTCGTCGATGGGCTTGACCCGGACCCCCGGCGCGTCCCTGCTCACCAGGAAGGCGCCGATGCTGGCGGCCGTGCGGGCGAACACCAGGAACAGGTCCGCCCGCTGGCCGCCCGTGGTCCACTTCTTGACCCCGTTGAGCACCCAGCCGCCGCCGGACTCGACGGCGGTCGTGGTGATCGCCGAGGTGTCGCTGCCTGCGCCGGGTTCCGACAGGCAGAACGCGCCGAGCACGTCGCCGCTGCCGAGTGCGGGCGTCCACCGTTCGCGCTGGGCGGCGGTGCCCCACCGCTGCACCGTCCACGCCACCATGGTGTGGACGGTGAGGAGGCTGCGCAGGGAGGAGCAGCCGCGCCCCACCTCCTCGTGGACCTCCCCCAGCGTGACCATGTCCATCCCGGCGCCGCCCGAGCCGGGCGGCAGGAAGGGCGCCCACAGGCCCGCCTCGGCGACCCGTTCGATGAGCTCCTCCGGGACGCGGCCCGCCCGGTCGTACGCGTCGGCGTACGGGACGACGTGCGTGTCGACGAACGCGCGGGCCGAACGGCGGTCGGTGACCTGCCCGGCGCCCGTCCCGAGGGCCGGCGCCGGGTCGGTGAGCGTCACGCGGCGGCCAGGTCGGCCGAGAGCTTGGCCACCAGGCTCGCCATCGACTCGGCGGTGCGGAAGTTGTCGATCCGCAGTTCCTCGTTGGGGATGGTGAGCTCGAAGGTCTTCTCCACGAACATCACCAGCTCCATCGCGAACAGCGAGTTGACGAAGCCGAGGGCGAAGATGTCCTGCGATGCGTCGATCTCCGCCTGCGGGTAACGCTCGCGGACGAAGGCGAGGATCTGGTCCTTCGCGGTAGCAGACATGGATATGGCTCCCTTTCAGTTCGTTGACGCGTACGTGTAGAAACCCCTGCCGGACTTGCGGCCGTGCAGCCCCGCGTCCGTCATCTGCTTCAGCAGCGGGCAGGGGCGGTACTTGCTGTCGGCGTAGTGCTCGTAGAGCACCTCGACGCTGTAGAGGATCGTGTCGACGCCGATCAGGTCGGCGGTCTCCAGCGGTCCCATGGGGTGGCCGAAGCAGCCGCGGAACACCTCGTCCACCGACGCGGCGTCCGCCACGCCCTCGTGCACGAGGTAGGCCGCCTCGTTCACGGTGAGCATGAGCACCCGGTTGGAGACGAAGCCGGACGAGTCCTTGACGCGCACGGCCTTCTTGCCCATGGCGCGCAGCAGGTTCTCGGTGCGCTCGATCGTCTCCGGCGAGGTGTGGAAGCCGGGGATCAGCTCAACGACCGGCTTGGCCGGCACCGGGTTCATGAAGTGCACGCCGATCACCCTGTCGGGGCGGCCGGTGACGGCGGCGACCTTGGTGATCGGGATGGCGGAGGTGTTGACCACGAAGACGGTGCCGGGGCCGCACTCGGCGTCGAGCGTCTCGTACACCTCCCGCTTGACGTCCCAGTTCTCCGTCACGTTCTCGATGACGATCTCCGCCTTGGCCGCGCCGGCGGCCCCGACGGCGGTGGTGATCCTGGACAGCACCTCGTCGGGGTCCAGGGCGGGACCGCCCATGAGGCGGCTCATCCGGGTGTTGCGCGTGATGGCCGCCAGCGCGGCGGCGAGCGTCTCCTCGTCCTTGTCGACGAGCACGACGTCGTGCCCCGTCGCGGCGAGGTTCTGGGCGACGCCGACTCCCATGACGCCGGCGCCGATCACCCCGGTCACAGTCATGTCATCTCCGTTCTGCTCATCGTTTCGCTCCTTGGATCCGGTGGTCAGCGGCGTCTGCGGGCGGCCGAGGCCTCCAGGCCCGAACGCCGCAGCTGGGCCCGCACCTGGCTGCCGCCGTCGGAGGCGGCCGTGGCCGCGCCCGAGACGAGCGCGTCGACGGTGCGGCTCAGCGCGGCCACGGTCGGCGCCTCGTAGAGGATGTGCGGCGGCAGCTCCGGCAGCTCGAACGCGCGCCGGACCGCGGCCACGATGGCGACGCCGAGCAGCGAGTTGCCGCCCAGTTCGAAGTAGTTGTCCAGCACGCCGACCTGGTCGAGCCGGAGCGACTCGCCCCAGATCGCGGCGATGGCCTCCTCGGTGGCGCCGTCGGGCTCCTGGTAGGACGTGACCAGCTCGGGCCGGGGATGGCGCTCCCCGCCGCCGCCGATGGCGGGAGAGGTGACCGCCTCCAGGGTGAAGCGGGAGCTGCCGGACACCAGCGTGGGGAAGTCCTGCGTGGACACGACGACCCGCGGCTCGCCGGTCGACAGCGCCCGCAGCAGCGAACGCCAGCCGTCGGCGAACCCGATCCCGACGCGGGCCCGGTTCTTCCTGAAGAAGTCGCGCAGCGCCTCCTCGTACCCGTCGAGCCCGGCCTCCCAGGCGTTCCACGTCCACTCGCCCCAGCCGACGGACACCACCCGGCGCCCGGTCGCGGCGAGACGGCAGGCGTAGCCGTCCAGGAAGGCGTTGGCGGCGCAGTAGTCCACCTGGCCGGGGCCGCCGCCGGTGGCGGAGGTGATGGAGGAGAACAGCACCAGGAGGTCCAGCTCGACCTCGTCCGGCCGGCCGACGCGCAGCGCCTCGGCCAGCGCCAGCGTGCCGGCGATCTTGGGGGCGAGCACCTCGTCCAGCTCTTCGGGCCGTTTGAACTGCATCAGTCCCATGGCCGGGACGCCGGCGGCGTGCAGCACGCCGTGCAGCGCGCCGAAGCGCTCGGCCGCCGCCTCGACGGCCCGGCGCACGTCCCGGGCGCTCGCGGCGTCGCCGGTGACGACCTCGACCTCCGCTCCCAGCGCGACCAGCTCGGTCACCTGCCGCACCCTGTCCCGCGTGACCTCGTCCGCGGGACGCTCGCCGGACAGGACGGCGGGCCAGTCGGCTCGCGGTGGCAGGCCGCGCCTGGCCAGCAGCACGAGCTTGGCCTCGTAGTCGCGGGCCAGGTGCCCGGCCAGGCCGAGCGCGATGCCGCCCAGCCCGCCGGTGATCAGGTAGACGCCTCCCCGGCGCAGCCCGGTGGCGTCGGCGGCCGGGCCGGCGGGGAGCGGCGGGGCGGGCATGCGGGCGTAGTCGGGGACGTAACGGCGGCCGTGGCGCAGCGCCACCGTGCGGTCCTCCTGCGGGCGGGCGAGCTCGGCGGCCAGACCGCTGAGGTCGCGCGCGGACGGGCCCGCCGGGAGGTCGATCAGGCGGGTGGTCACTCCTGGGTACTCCAGCGGGATCACCAGGGACGGCCCGAGCAGCGTGGCGCCGGCGGGGTGGGCCACCTCCTCGCCCAGCACCTGCTGGGTCCCGGCTACGGCCACGTCGAGCGACCATTCACCGATACCGGACTCACCGGCCGCCCGGGCAAGCGCGACAAGCGTGTGCAGACCGTACGCGATGTCGGTGTCACGGACGCCCGTGTCCTGGACGCCGGGCTCGTGCGTCGCAGGCTCCAGGTTCCACAGGTGCAGGACCCGCTCCAGGGGCCGTCCTGCGGTGCGCAGGTCGCGCAGTACGGCGAGCATGTCGGCGACGTGGCCCGGCCTGACCGTGTGGCCGTCGGCGGTGGCCGCGTACGCCTCGCCCGGGCGGACCGGCGTGACGGCGGCGCCGGTCCCGCGCAGGGCCGCCAGCACCTCGTCGGCGAGCCCGTCGCGGGTGAAGACCAGCCACGAGCCCGGCGTACGGTCCGCCGGGGAGGGCGGCGCCGTCTGCCGCCACACGGGCAGGTAGAGCCACTCGTCCTCGGGCAGCTTGGGCAGGCTGGTGATGGCCTCGAACAGGTCCTCAGGCTCGGCCGCCCCCCGGTCGATCTCACGCCGGGCGGGCGGGTCGATCCAGTAGCGCTGCCGCTGGAACGGATAGGTGGGCAGCGGGATCCGCCCGGGCAGCCCCGCGAGGTCGGCGCCCTCGACGCGCCCGTGATAGGCGTCCCAGTCGACGGTGACGCCGCCGAGCCAGAGCCGGGCGAGGCAGTCCGCCAGCGCCTCGTCGCCCGGCCTGGTGTCGCTCGCGGCGGGCTGCGTGTGGGTGATCAGGGGCCAGCGCTCCGCCGGGCAGCCCCCCGCGCGCACCAGCGCGCCCAGCGACTGTCCGGGGCCGATCTCGACCAGGGCGAGCTCCGGCTCGGCCAGCAGCGTCTCGATCCCGTCCTGGAACCGTACGGTCGCGCACATGTGCCTGGCCCAGTAACCGGGGTCGCACACCAGCTCGGCGTCGGCCAGCGTGCCGGTCACGTTCGAGACGTACGGGAGAGCGGGCGGGTTGAGCGTGACCTCGGCCTTGATCCACTGGGTCAGCTCGTCGCCCAGCGGCTCCAGCATGCGGGAGTGGAACGCGTGGGTGGTCTCCAGCGGGCGGCACGCGATCCCGGCCCCCCGCAGGTCCGCGGCCAGCGACTCGACCGCGTCCACCGGCCCGGCGACGACGACCGTCCCTGGGCCGTTCACGGCGGCGACGTCGAGCCCGCGCTCCTCCAGCCGGAAACGCCGGCGGACGGCGTCCGCCGGGAGCGACACCGCCAGCATGGCGCCCGGCGGCAGCCCCGAGATCAGCCGCGCCCGGTGCGTCACCAGGGCGATGGCGTCGGGCAGCGACAGGACTCCCGCGAGGCAGGCGGCGACGTACTCGCCGAGGCTGTAACCCAGCATGATCGCGGGCTGCAGACCCCAGGACATCAAGGTGCGCGCCAACGCGTACTCGACGGCGAACAGCGCGGGCTGCACCACTTCAGTACGCTGCAGCGCCGCGTTCCGCCCCTCATCACCAGCGGACGCCCGGCCCGGTAGCGCGCCGTTCGAGCCCTCCCCGCCGGCCGGCGACCGGTTCGTGAGCGCGCCGTTCGAGCTTGCCCCGCCGGCTGGCGTACGGCCGAGCAAGGTGGCCAGGTCGGCGCCCGCCTCGCGGTCGCCGGTCAGCAGGTCGGCGAGGCCGGCGTCGCCGAGGTCGTTCTCCAGCAGCGCCAGGCACTCGTCCAGCGCGGCGCGGAAGGCGGGTTCGTGCCGGTAGAGGTCGCCGGCCAGGCCGGGGTACTGCTCGCCGACGCCCGCAAGCAGGAAGCCCGTCCGGCGGCCCTGCACGGTCTCCACCCGGCCCAGCAGCCCTTCCCGGCGCGACCCGGCGAGGACGGCCGCGGCGGCGGCGCCGTCGGCGGCGACCAGCGCCCGCCGGTGCTCGAACGTCTTGCGCCCGGCCTGGAGCGTGTAGGCCACGTCGGCCAGCCGCGCGCCCGGCTCGGCGGCCAGGTGCTCGCCGAGCCGCCGCACCGCGGCGTCGGCCGCGGGGGCGTTGCGGGCCGAGACGGGCAGCACCTGGTAGCGGCGGGCCGACGGCCCCGGATCGGGCCGGCGGGGCGGCTCCTCGATGACCATGTGCACGTTGGTGCCTCCCATGCCCAGGGAGTTGAGGCCCGCGATGCGCGGGCGTCCGTCGCGGGTGCGCCACGGGGACAGCTCGGCGTTGACGTAGAACGGGCTGTCGTCGAAGTCGATGTCAGGGTTGGGGCTGGTGTAGTGCAGGCTGGGCGGGATCACGCCCTCGCGGGCCGCGAGCGACGTCTTGATCAGGCCGCTCGCGCCGGCCGCCCGGTCCAGGTGCCCGACGTTGGTCTTCACCGACCCGATGGGGCAGTACCCCTTGTCCCTGGTGGGGCCGAAGGCGCGGGTCAGCGCGGCCACCTCGATCGGGTCGCCCAGCTCGGTGGCCGTGCCGTGCGCCTCGACGTAGCTGATGTCCTCGCCGGTGACGTCCGCGTCGGCCATCGCGTCGGCGATCACCCGGGCCTGGCCGACGACGCTGGGCGCGGTGTAGCCGACCTTGAGCGCGCCGTCGTTGTTCATGGCGGAGCCGCGGATCACCGCCCAGATGTGGTCGCCGTCGCGCACCGCGTCGGGCAGCCGCTTCAGCAGCACGGCCGCCGCGCCGTCGCCGAACATGCTGCCCCTGGCGCGGGCGTCGAAGGCGCGCACGTGCCCGTCCGGCGACTCCTGCCCGCCGGGGCCGAACAGGTGGCCCACCCGGTCGGGCACCCGGATCGAGACGCCGCCCGCCAGCGCCAGCTCGCACTCGCCGTCGCGCAGGCTCCGCACGGCCAGGTGGGCGGCGACCAGTGAGGTGGAGCAGAAGGTCTGTACGGCCACGCTCGGGCCGTACAGGTCGAGCAGGTACGAGACGGTCGTGGTCAGGGCGTCCTTGTCGTTGCCCATGATGACCTCGAAGTCGCTGACCTCCTGCTGGCCACCGCCGAGCAGGTGGTCGGTCATCCGCAGCAGGTAGGTGCTGATGTTGGCGCCGCCGAACACGCCGACGCGGCCCCGGTGCTCGGGGGCGGCGTACCCGGCCTGCTCCAGCGCCTCCCAGCACACCTCCAGGAAGGCGCGCTGCTGCGGATCGTTGATCGCGGCCATCCGGGGGCTCATGCCGAAGAAGGACGCGTCGAAGCCGCTGATGTCGTCCAGCACCGGCCGGGCGGGCACGTACGCCGGGTCCTTGATCTGCTCCGGGTCGGCCCCGGCGGCGAGCAGCTCCTCCTCGGAGAAGAACGTGATGGACTCGACGCCTTCGCGCAGGTTGCGCCAGAACTGGCCGACGTCGGACGCGCCCGGGAAGCGGCCGGCCATGCCGACGATCGCGATCCGCCGGTCGTCGGCGGGCTCGCCCGCGTCGCGGAGAGGCGCCTCGGCGACGCGGAGCGCGGGCCGGGCGGCGGCCGGCTTGTTCGCGCCGCGCTCGTCGAGGATCGCCGCCAGGGTGGCCACGGTCGGCGCCTCGAACAGCGAGACGGTCGGCACCGCGACGCCGAACCGCTTCTTCACCAGCGCGAGCATCTGGAGCGCGACCAGCGAATTGCCGCCCAGGTCGAAGAAGTTGTCCCGGGTGCCCACCGGCTCGACGCCGAGCACCTCCGACCACAGGCCGGCCAGGTCGCGTTCCACCGCGGACAGCGGCGGGGTGTAGGGCTGGGGCAGTTCCGGGCGGGGAAACCGGTCGCCGCTCCCCGCACCCGTTTCCGGGCCGGTGAAGTCGGCGGGCATGGCGTGCGGCAGCCGGTCGTCCAGACCGCCCGCCGCCACCACGAGGCTGGGCCGGGCGGCGGCCAGCAACTCGTCGAAGGCGGCGAGGGCCTGCTCGGCGGTCATGGAGTGGGCGGCCATCGCCGCGCCGAGGCCGCCTTCCACCCGGCCGAGGGTGACCGACCAGGTGTCCCAGGCGGCGCTCAGCCATCGGGTGCGGCGGGAGTGGTTGCGGCGGCCGATCGCGGTCAGCGCGGCGTTGGCGGCCGCGTAGCTCGCGAAGGCGATGCCGCCCAGCACTGCGGAGGTGGACGAGAACAGCAGGCAGAAGCCGGGCGCCCGGTCGGCGGGCAGCTCGTCCAGCACCCGCTCCAGGACCAGCGCGCCGCCCACCTTGGCGGCGAAGTGCCGCTCGACGGCTTCGGCGTCCAGGTCGCGCAGCGGGCGGAAGGTGTCCTGGCCGGTGTCGGCGGCGGCGTGCACCACGCCGTCCACCCGCACGTCGCCGTCGAGTATCGCGCGCATGGCGGCGGCGTCCGTCACGTCGACCACCGGGGTGAGCACCTCGGCGCCCAGCTCCCGCAACCGGCGCACCCCCTCCCTGCGGGGGTCGCCGTCCTCCTCGGGCACCCCGCGCCGGCTCGTCAGGATCAGCCGGCCCGCACCGGCCCGGACCAGGTGCTCGGCCACAAGCAACCCGACGTCCCCGAGCCCACCGGTGATCAGATACGTCCCACCCCGGCGAACCGTGAACCCGGCCTGACTGAGCTCCGACGCGAACCCCGCGCCGACCTCCGCGGCTGCGCGCGAGGGCGCCGTAGCGGGCCCAGTCGACCGCGCGGCCGCCGGCCCGGGCTCTCCGTAAGCCTGGCCGGGCTCTTCGGGGCCCTGGGCGGGGGCTTCGGGACCCTGGGCGGGGACTTCGGGTGCCTGGGCGGGGATGTCGGGGGTGAAGGTGCGGATCAGGCGGTGGCCGTCGCGGTAGGCGGTGAAGACCTCGCCGGAGGGGCGGCGGATCTCGGCGGCGAGGGCGGCGGCGAGCTCGGCGGGGGACGCCGCCGGGTCGAGGTCCACGGCGGCGCAGTCGAGGTTCAGGTACTCCTGGTTGCCGACCATCGGCAGGGCGGCGGCGGCGGCCTGGGCGGGGTGGGGCACCTCGCCCTCCGTGACGGCCTGGCCGCCCGAGGTGGCCAGGATGATCCGGGCCCCGCCGCCGGAGTCGCCCCAGGCGTCGAGCAGGCGGGCCAGGGGCGGCAGCTCGTCGCGGCCGTCGGCGGAGGGATCTTCCCTGTCGAGGAGGCGCAGGTCCACCAGGACGGTGGGGGCGCCATCGGCCAGCCGTCCCGCCAGCTCGGCATGGCAGGCCGCCGACCCGGGGTCGATGGCGTAACCGTCGGGCGTCTCGGCGAAGGCGTCCGACGAGGTGACGGTCACCACGTCGAGCCCGTCGGCGTCGAGCGTACGGGCCAGAACCCCGGCCACCTCGGCGCGGCCCGCCAGCAGCACGCAGCGGGCAACCGGCACGGACGGGGGCGGCGACTCCGGCGCGGCCGTCCACCGCGCGGCCATCAACCGCACATGCGGCTCGGACCCATCGCCGGAGACAGCCCCTCGGACGGCGCCTGAAGCGGCACCGGAGAGGACGCCCGACGCGGTACCGGAGGCAGCGCCCGAGGCGGGATCGGCGGCGGTGCGTGTGGCGGCACCAGGGACGGCGGCGTGCGGGGTGGCGGGGCGGTCGGCAGCGGGTGGGTCGACCCAGTAGCGGAGGCGCTGGAAGGGGTAGGTGGGGAGGCCGACCTTGGCGACCGGCCGGTCCTGGCGGTAGCCGGCCCAGTCGACCGGCACGCCCGCCAGCCAGAGCCGCCCCACGGCCTCGGCCAGCACTGCGGTGGCCGGGCGCGGGTCCTGGGCGCCCGGCAGCGTGCCGACGACCAGCGGCCAGCGCTCGCGGGCGCAGTCGCGGTGCCCCCGGGCCATCGCGCCGAGCGACTGGCCGGGCCCGATCTCCAGCAGCGCCGCCTCGTCCTCCTCCCGCAGCAGGGTGGCCAGGACGGCGTCGAACTGGACGGGCGCGCACATGTGCTCGGCCCAGTAGGCGGGGTCGGTGACCTGCTCGGCGGTGGCCAGGGTGCCGGTCACGTTGGACACGTACGGCACGCGCGGCGCGCGCAGCGTCACGTTCTCCGCGATCCACGCCGTGAGCGGCTCGCGGAGAGGCTCCATCATGGCCGAGTGGAAGGCGTGCGTGGTGGCCAGCGGCCGGCACGGCACCGCGTCGGCCTCCAGCAGGGCCCGCACGGCCGCCATGGCGTGCGGTTCGCCCGCCAGCACGGTCAGCTCGGGACCGCTCACGGCGGCGACGTCCACGCCGGCGATCCCGGCCCGCGCCAGGCGCTCGCGGGCCTCGGCGGCCGACAGCGGGACGGCGCTCATCGAGCCTTCGGGCAGCGCGCCGATGAGCCGCGCGCGGTGCGCCACCAGGGCCAGCGCCGACTCCGGCGACAGCACCCCGGCCAGGCACGCGGCGACGTACTCCCCGAGGCTGTAGCCGGCCAGGATGGCGGGCCGCACGCCCCACGACTGCACGAGGGTGGCGAGCGCGTACTCGACCGCGAACAGCGCGGGCTGGAGCACGGCGGTCGGGGTCGCCGCGGCGGCCGGGCCGCGGCCGAGCAGCGCGCCCAGACCGCCGGCCTCGGCGCGCGGGGCCAGCATCTCGGCGAGCGGGTCGGTCCCGCCCATCAGGCCCCGCAGGACGGTGCGGCACTCGTCGAGCGCCTTACGGAAGACGGGCTCGGTGCGGTACAGCTCGGCGGCCATGCCCGGGTACTGCTCGCCGGTCCCGGCGATGAGGAAGGCGACGGGCCGGTCGGCGCGGCTCTCCGTCCGGCCCAGCACCGCCCCGTCGCGGATGCCTTCGGCGGCCTCGGCGGTGGACGAGGCCACCAGCATCCTGCGGTGGCCGAAGACCTGCCGCCCGCTCTGCAGCGTGTGGGCCACGTCGGCGAGGCGCGTCCCGCCGAGCGGCCCGGCCAGGTGAGCGGCGAGGCGTTCGGTCATCTCGTCGGCGGCGGCGGCCGTGCGGGCCGACCACACCAGCGGTTCGGGGCGCGGCTCCTCCTCCGTCCTCGGGACCAGCGGCGCCTCCTCCAGCACGACGTGCGCGTTGGTGCCGCCGATGCCGAACGCGCTGACCCCGGCCCGGCGGATGTGTCCCGACTCGCGCGGCCAGGCGCGCCGCCGGGTGACCACCTCCAGCCGGGCGTCACCGGCGCCGAGCTGCTGGTTGGGCTCGGTGAGGTTGAGCGTCGGCGGGATTTCGTCGTTGCGCAGCGCGAGCGCTGCCTTGATCAGGTTGGTGACCCCGGCCGCCCGGTCGAGGTGGCCGAGGTTGGTCTTGACCGAGCCGATCAGCAGCGACTGCCCGTGGAAGACCTGCTGGAGCGCGGCCAGCTCGGCGGCGTCGCCGAGCGCCGTGCCGGTGCCGTGCGCCTCGACGTAGTCGATGTCGGCGGCCGTCAGGTCGGCGCTCGCCAGCGCCTCGGCCATCACCGCGGCCTGGCCCTGCACGCCGGGCGCGGTGAACCCGGCCTTGCGACCGGCGTCGTTGTTGACCGCCCAGCCGCGCATGACGGCGTAGATCTGGTCGCCGTCGGCGAGCGCGTCCTCCAGCCTGCGCAGCGCGACCACGCCGACGCCGCTGCCGAGCGGGGCGCCGAGTCCGGTCGCGTCGAAGGCGCGGCACTCGCCGTCCGGCGGGGAGATGCCGCCCTGCTGGTAGAGGTAGCCGACGCGCTGCGGCACGCTGACCGCGACGCCTCCGGCCAGGGCGAGGTCGCACTCGAAGCCGGCCAGGCTGGTGGCGGCGGCGCAGACCGCGACCAGCGACGTCGAGCAGTAGCTCTGCACGCCGTAGGTCGGGCCGGACAGCCCCAGCGTGTGCGCCACGCGGGTGGTCAGCGAGTCCTTGTCGTTGGCGAGCCCGAGCGCGAGGTCGCCCATGACCGCGCCGATGCCGCTGGGCAGCAGGTTGTTCTGCATGTACGAGCTGTGCGCGCAGCCGCCGAAGACCCCGATCGAGCCGTCGAAGCGCCGGGGGTCGCAGCCCGCGTCCTCCAGGGCCGCGTGGCTGTGCTCCAGGAACAGCCGGTGCTGCGGGTCGAGGATCTGCGCCTCCTTCGGGCTGAACCCGAAGAAGGCCGCGTCGAACAGCTCGACGTCCTCGATCACCGGCGCGGCCTTCACGTACGCGGGGTCGGCCAGCAGGTCGTCGGGGACGCCGGCGGCGCGCAGCTCGTCGTCGGTGAAGCGGGTGATCCCGGACACGCCGGCCCGGATGGCGGACCACAGCTCGGCGACGTCGGACGCCCCCGGGAAGCGGCCCGACATGCCGACGATGGCGATGTCGGTACCGGAGCTCTCGGCCTCGATGTCGTCGATCACGTCTGCGGACCTCATTTCCGGCCTCATTTCCGGTTACTGGAACGGGCCCGGCGCCGCCGCTGCCCCCGTGCCGAACTCGTGGTGAGCGATTCCTGGCGGCCCCCGCCGCCGTCGAGCGCGGCGGCGAACTCCGCGATCGTCGGGTGCTCGAACAGCAGCGCGGGCGGCACCGGGCGCCCCAGCCGCTGCTCGATCGCGAGCACCATGGCCATGCCGACCAGCGAGTTGCCGCCGAGGTCGAAGAACGGGTCGTGCACGCCGACGCCGTCGATGCCCAGGTAGGCGCCCCACAGCTCGGCCATCTCGGCCTCCGCGGCGGTGCGCGGCGCGGCGAAGTCGGTGCGCAGCTGCGGGCGCGGGAACCGCTCCCCTTCGGGTACGGCGGAGGCGGCGCCGACCAGGTCGTCCAGGTCGAGCATGCCCGTCCAGGCGGCCAGCACCTCGCGCAGCGGCTGTCGCACCGCCATCACGTTGCCGTGGCCGCCTGCCACGATCCGGTCCAGCAGGGCGCAGCCGGCGTCCTCGGCGAAGCCGTACCGGGCGCGGTAGGCGGCCACCCGGTCGGCCAGCCCGCCCGCCGACTTGAGGTTCTCCGACTGCCACACGTCGTGCTGCCAGGGGCCCCAGGCGACCGACACGACCCTGGTCGACGGGGCTGTGGCGGCCAGCGCGTCACCGTACGCGTCCAGGACGGTGTTGGCGGCGCAGTAGTCGCCCTCGCCGATGCCGCCGAACGCGGTGACCGCGGAGGAGTACAGCACGAGCAGTTCCGGGCGTTCGGCGGCCGGGGTCGCGGGGCCGACCAGCTCGGCCAGCGGCCCCATGGCCAGCACCTTGGGCGCGAGCACCCGGCCGGCCTCGGCGACGGTGCGCCGGCTCAGCAGGCCGGCGGCGGGCAGCCCGGCGGCGTGGACCACGCCGGTCAGGGAGCCGAACCGCTCCCTGCCGCGCCGCAGCGCCTCCCTGAGCTGCTCGGGCACCCCGGCGTCGGCGGTGAGCAGCAGCACCTCCGCCCCGCTGGCCTCCAGTTCGGCGACGTCACGCAGGGTCCGCTCGACGCCCTCCGCCCGCTCGCCGCCCGCTTCGCGGTCCAGCGGGGTGCGGCCGACCAGGGCGAGCCGCCGTACGCCCGCCCGTACGAGATGCTTGGCGAGCGCCATGCCCAGCCCGCGTGTCCCGCCCGTGATCAGGTACGAGCCGTCGGCCCGCCACACCGGGGACGCCGGCGGCTCTGCGGTGACCTCGGCCCACGCCCGCACCCAGCGCCGCCCGCGCCGCCACCCGGCCACCGGATCGTCGTCCGCCGCGCCGGAGTCCCACTCGCGAAGCAGCTCACGAGCGACCTGCCCCGCCGCCGTGCCGGCTTCCGGGGCCGGTCCGTGGGCGGGTGTGCCGACGGTTTCGGGGTCGAGGTCGAGGCCTCGCCAGTTCAGGGCGGGGTACTCGTGCCTGGCCGCGCGGCCGAGACCGTGGGCCAGGGCTTGGTGGGGGGCGGGGATGTCGCCGCTGAGGATCTCGGCGGCGCCGCCGGTCACTGTCACCAGCCGCACTTCCCGCTCGGCGGGCAGGTCGCCCAGTGCCTGGATGGCCAGCATGAGGCTGTCGAAGCCGCGGGCGACGGCTGTCCGGAGTTCCTCGTCGCCGGGGAGGCCGCCGGTCCCGGCGTCCAGGCTCCACAGGTACGCGACGTGCACGGGTCCGTCGGACGGCAGGTCGGCGAAGACGGCCCCGTAGTGGGCGGGGACGGCGGGGTCGAGGGTCAGGCGGCGGCCTTCGCGGCGCGGCGGCCCGTCGCCCGCGACCACCTCGACCACGGAGGCGCCGGCCAGGTCGGCGAGCGCCGCGCCCACACCGCCGGAGTCGGCGAACACGACGAGCGGACCGGTCAGGTCCAGACCGGCCGCGGGCGCTTCCCGGACCGGATCCTGCCGCCAGGAGGGGACGAAGGTGTAGTCCGCGGGCTCGGCGTGCCGGTCCGCGTCCGGCCCAGCGGACGCGGTGTACTGATCGGCGTCCGAGCCGGTGGCTGCGGGACCCCGGGCGGCATCTGACCCAGCGGGAGCTCCGTGAGCGGTGGTCCGGTCGGGCCAGAAGCGGGCGCGCTGGAAGGGGTACGTGGGCAGGCTGAGCACGCGGCCCGCGCCGGCGCGGGTGCGTTCCCAGGTGACCTCGGCGCCGAGCTCCCAGAGCCGGGCGCAGGTCCGGAGCAGCTCCTCGTGGGGGTCGCGGGGAGCGCCGCCGGTCCAGCGGGGCGGCAGGGTGCCGAGCACGGCGACGCCGGAGCCGCCGGCCAGGTTCTGCCTGACCAGCCCGCCGAGCGTCTGGCCGGGGCCGAGTTCGACGAACGCGTCCACGTCCTGGTCCACGCAGTGGCGCACGCCGTCGGCGAAGCGGACCGTGCTGACGAGCTGGTCGGCCCAGTAGGAGGTGCCGGTGGCCTGCTCGGCGGTGAGCGGCAGGCCGGTGAGGTTGGAGACGACGGGGACGGCCGGCGCCCGCCTCGGCACGGTGTCGAGCACCGCGGCGAGCTTCTCCCTGGCCGGCTGCAGCAGCCTGGAGTGGAAGGCGTGGGCGGAGCGCAGCGCCCGGCAGGCGATGCCCTCCCCGGCCAGGGCGGCCGACGCCGCCTCGATCTCGGCGGGGCTTCCGCTCAGCACGGTCATCGACGGCCCGTTGCCCGCGGCGACGTCCACGTCGATCCCGCCGCTCACGAGCACGGGGACGATGCGCTCCTCGGGCGCGGCGACGGCGATCATCCGCCCGGCGGGCACGGCGTTGATCAGGTGCGCCCGTTCGAGCACGACGTGCAGCGCGTCCTCCAGGGTGAAGACCCCGGCCAGGCACGCGGCCACGTACTCGCCGAGGCTGTAGCCGATGAGCAGGTCCGGGGTGACGCCCCAGTGCCCGAGCAGCCGCGCCAGCGCGTACTCGGCGGTGAAGAGGAAGGGGTGGGCCACCTCGGCGTGGTCCAGGGGCCCGGGAGCCTCGGGCGCCTCGCCGGTGCGGCCGAGCAGGGCGGCGAGATCGCCGGGGGCGGCCGAGGTCTCAGCGAGGAACAGGGGCCGCAGGTCCGTGCCCGAGCGGCGCAGGACCAGCTCGACGCAGCTGTCCACCGCCTCGGCGTACACCGGTTCCTTGGCGTACAGCTCCCGGCCGAGTCCCGCGTACTGGTCGCCGACCCCGGGGAGCAGGAACGCGACGCGGGGCCGGCCCTTCACCCGGTGGCCCCCGCCGCTGTCGGCGGCGGCGCGCAGCCCGCGTACGGCGTCGTCCAGATCGGCGCAGACCAGGGCGCGGCGGTGGTCCAGCTCGGCCCGGCCGGTCTGCAGCGTGTGGGCGAGGTCGGGCACGGTCGCAGCGGGGTGGGCGCTCACCCAGTCCGCCAGCCGGGTGGCCTGCTCGCGCAGCGCGGCGGCGCTGCCGGCCGACAGCGGCAGGAGGTGGACGGTGTCGCGCGCCGGCGTCTCGGGCGGGGCGGGCGGGGGCGCCTTCTCCACGATCAGGTGGGCGTTGGTGCCGGACAGCCCGAACGAGCTGACTCCGGCCAGGGCGGGCCCGTCCCCCTGGGGCAACGGCTCCAGGCCGGTGACCGGGCGGATGGCGCCGTTCTCGGGGAAGGCGGCGGCCGGGTTGGTCAGGTGCAGGCTGGGCGGAATCTGCCCATTTTTCAGGATCAGGACTGACTTGATGAGACCGGCGACTCCGGCCGCGGCCTGGGTGTGGCCGATGTTGGTCTTGATCGCGCCGACGCGCAGCGGCCGGTCGGGCGAGCGGCGGCCGAAGACGTCGTGCAGCGCGGACAGCTCGATGGCGTCCCCGAGTCGGGTGCCGGAGCCGTGCGCCTCCACGTAGGCGACGTCGTCCGGTGAGACGCGGGCGGCGGCGAGCGCGCGGCCGATCACGTCGGCCTGCGCGCGCCGGCTCGGGGCGGTGAGCCCGTTGCTGCGCCCGTCCTGGTTGACCGCCGAGCCGCGCAGCACGGCGTGGATGCGGCGGCCCGCGGCGACGGCGCTGGACAGCCGCTCCAGCACGACCAGGCCGCCGCCCTCGCCCATGACGTAGCCGTCGGCGCTCTCGTCGAAGGTCTTGCACCGGCCGTCGGAGCACATCATCAGGCCCGCGCACGCCTGGATGTAGAGGGACGGGTGCATGGTCAGCGAGGCGCCCGCGGCGACGGCCAGGTCGCACTCGCCCCTGCGCAGGCTCTCGGAGGCCAGGTGGACCGCGATGAGCGACGAGGAGCAGGCGGTGTCGACCGTGAGGGTGGGGCCGTTCAGGTCGAGCTGGTACGCGATGCGCCCGGCCGCGACGCTGGGCACCGAGCCCTGGCCCAGGTAGGGGTCGGCGAGCGCGGCGCCGCCCTGCCTCTCGATCTGCAGCCGGCCGTACTGCAGGGTGTCCATGAGCCCGATCATCACGCCGGTGCGGCTGCCGGCCAGCCGCGCGGGCGACAGGCCCGCGTTCTCCAGGCCCTCCCACACCAGCTCCAGCAGCAGGCGCTGGTGGGGGTCCATGCGCAGCGCCTCGCGCGGCGAGAGGCCGAAGAACTCGGCGTCCCAGCCGGTGATGTCGTCCAGGAAGGTGCCGTACCTGGTGTAGACGCCGCCGGGGGTGCGCGGGTCGGGGTGGTAGTAGTCGTCGATGTCCCAGCGGCTCGCCGGCACCTCGCGCACCGCGCTGCGGCCCTCGCTGAGCAGCTCCCAGAGGCCCTCGGCCGTGTCGCCGCCGCCGGGATAGCGGCAGGCCATGCCGACGATCGCGATGGGCTCGTGGGCGCGCTCCTCCGCCTCGGCGAGCCGGCCGCGCGCCTGGGCCAGCTCGACCGTGGCGCGCTTGAGGTAGGCGCGGAGCTTGTCCTCTGTCCCCATCTTTCGTGCCTTTCCGGTCGAGGTGGTCATGGGTCACAGGTCGTTGTCGATCAGGGCGAAGATCTCCTCGTCGGAAGCGGAGTCGATCTTCTCCATGACGCCGCCGACATCGTGCTGTCCGCCGCCGCCGAGCTTGGTGAGCGCGCCCTGGAGGATGGTGGCGAGCCGGTCGCGCATGCTCTCCGCCTCGCCGTTGGCCGCGGCCAGCAGGTCGTCGACCCGTTCCAGGGCGGTGCGCAGGGTGTCCTCGGCCGAGGGCGGCGCCGGGACGAGCACTCCGGCCAGGTACGCCGAGAGCGAGCGGACCGTGGGCTGGTCGAAGACCAGGGTCGCGGGCAGCCGCAGCCCGGTGTCGGTGTTGAGCCGGTTGCGGAGTTCGACGGCCGTCAGTGAGTCGAAGCCGAGCTGGTTGAACGCCTGGTCCACGTCCACCTGGGCGGGGTCGCCGTGGGCGAGCACGGCCGCGACGTGGTCTCGTACGGTGTCGGTGAGCAGTCGCAGCGCCTCGTCCCTGCCCAGCGCCGGCAGCCGGGCCGCCAGCGGGCCCGCGTTCCCGGCCCCGGCTCCCGCCGCACGGCGCGGCACGCGTACGAGGCCGCGCAGCATTCCGGGCAGTTCACCGTTCTCCGCCCGCGCCCGCAGACCGGCGGGATCCCAGCGGGCGGCCACCACTCCGGATTCCGCGTCCGCGAGGGCGGCGTCGAACAGCGCCAGCCCTTCCTCCACCGCGAGCGGCGCGACCCCCGCGCGGGCCAGCCGCGCCTTGTCCGCCGCGCCCATGGCGCCGGTCATGCCGGACTCCACGTCCCAGAGCCCCCAGGCCACGGAGACCGCCGGCAGCCCGGCCGCGCGCCGGGCGGCGGCCAATCCGTCCAGGAACGCGTTCGCCGCCGCGTAGCTACCTTGGCCCGCGTTGCCCAGCACCCCGGCCAGCGAGGAGAACAGCACGAAGAAGTCCAGCTCGGAGTCCCGGGTCAGCTCGTGCAGGAACCACGCGGCATCCGCCTTCGGCCCCAGCACTCCGCTGATCCGCTCCGGGGTCAGCCCTTCCACCAGCCCGTCGTCCAGCACCCCGGCGGCGTGCACCACACCGGCCAGCGGCCCGGCCGACGCCACCACGTCCGCGAGTTGCGCACGGTCGGACACGTCGCAGGCCACCACCCGCACCCGGGCACCTGCCCCTTCCAGCTTGGCCACCAGCTCCGCCGCACCCTCGGCCCGAGGCCCGCGCCGAGATACCAGCACCAGATCCCGCACCCCGTGCAGCTCCACCAGCCGCAGCGCCACCAGCGCCCCCAGCCCACCGGTCCCCCCGGTCACCAGCACCGCACCCGGCCGGGCGGAAGAAGCCCCGCCCGACGCCGCACCAGCCATCCCGGAAGAAACCCCAGCGGACGCCACAGCGAGCAGCCGGCCGGAGGCCGACGCAGAGGTCTGGTCGGAAGCTGGGGCAGAGGTCTGATTGGGGGTGGCGGAAGTGGTGGTTGCCGGGCGGCGGGTCAGGCGGGGGGCCAGGATCTGTCCGTCGATCACCCGTACCTGGGGCTCGCCCGAAGCCAGGACCGCGTCCCAGCCGGAGAACCCTTCCGGCGCCTCTGCCAGCACGAACCGGCCCGGCTGCTCACTCTGCGCCGACCGCACCAGCCCCCACACCGCCGCACCGGCCACATCCCCCGGCTGCGTCGCGAACACGACCGGCGACGCCCCGGCACCCTTCACCGCCGCAAGCACGCGCGAGGTCAGCTCCCGAACCGCCACCGGAACGTCCGCCGACCCGCTCACACACCACACCACCTCCGGCTCCACCGAGCCAGGCGCGGCGGGAGCCGCCTCGGCCCACTCCACCCCGTACAGCGGCAGACCGGTCGAGGCGGACGGGCGGACGTCGGCGGGTCGTGCGCGCAGTGCGCCGATGGACAGGACCGGCGCGCCGTCGGTGTCGGCCACCTCGACGACGGCGTCCTCGCCGGTGGTCGTGAGGCGTACGCGCAGCGCGGCGGACTCCGAGGCGTGCAGGCGGACGTCACCGAACGCGAACGGCAGCCGCAACTCGTCGTCCTCCACGGCCAGCACGAGGGGGTGGAAGGACGCGTCCAGCAGGGCGGGATGGACGCCGAAGCCGGTCACGTCCACGCCCTCCGGCGCCACCACCTCCGCGAACAGCTCCTCACCACGACGCCACAACGCCCGCAACCCCTGGAACGCCGCACCGTACTCGTAACCCCGCTCCCCCAGCCGCTCGTAACCCCCCTCGACCTCCACCACCACCGCGTCGACGGGTGGCCACACCCCGGCCCACTCGCACGCACCACGGCCCGGGACGTCCCCGGCGAGCACACCGGAGGCGTGGCGGGTCCAGGCGTCGTCCTCGTCGCCGGTGCGGGAGTAGACGGCGATCTGGCGCCGTCCCGCGTCCGGGGGGTCGACGGTGATCTGTACGGTGACCGCGCCCTGCTCGGGAAGGAACAGCGGAGCCTCGATGACCAGTTCGTCGAGCCGGGCGCAGCCCGCCTGGGCGCCGGCTTCCAGGGCCAGGTCGGCGAAGGCGGCGCCGGGAAGCAGTACGCGGCCCGCGACCGCGTGGCCCGCCAGCCAGGGAGCGCCGCGCAGGGAGATCCGGCCGGTGAGCACGTAGCCGTCCCCGGCCACCGGCACGACGGCGTCGAGCAGCGGGTGGCGGGAGCCGTCGATGCCCGCGCCGGACACGGGGCCGGTCTGGTCGCCGGTGAGCCAGAACCTGCGCCGGGCGAAGGCGTAGGTCGGCGGCTCGTGGCGGGGACGCGGCGCGGAGGGCAGCGCGTCGCTCCAGGAGACCTTGGCGCCGAGCACCCAGGCGTGGGCCAGCGCCGTGAGGAAGCGGCGACGGTCGCCCGTGTCGCGCCGCAGCGTGTGGCAGACGCCCGCGGGCACGCCGGCGGCCTCGCAGATGGCCTCGGTGTCGGGGCCCAGCACCGGATGCGGGCTGACCTCGACGAACAGCGGGGTGCCCGCTCCGGCGACGGCACTGACGGCCTGCTCGAACCGTACCGGGTTGCGCAGGTTGTCGTACCAGTAGCGGGTGGTCAGCTCGGCCGGGTCGATGAACGCGCCGGCGAGGGCGGAGCAGAAGCGGACGTCGGCGGCGCGCGGCCGCACGTCGCGCAGCGCGGCCATCAGCTCGTCGCGCAGCGCCTCGACGTGCGGGGTGTGGGAGGCGTAGTCGACCGCGATGCGGCGCACCCGCACGGTGTTCTCGCACGTGGCGGCGAACTCCTCCAGGGCGGCGACCTCTCCTGCCACCACCGAGCCGGTGGGGCTGCTGTGCACGGCCACCCACAGCCGGTCCGCCCACGGTTCGATCCGCTCCTGGGCCCTGGCCGCGGGCAGCGCCACGGCGAGCATGCCGCCGGTGCCGCCGAGCCGGGTCAGCACCTGGCTGCGCAGGGCCACGACCTTGGCGGCGTCCTCCAGCGAGAGCGCGCCCGCGACGTACGCGGCGGCGATCTCGCCCTGGGAGTGGCCGAGCACCGCGGACGGCCGCACGCCGAGGGAGCGCCACAGCTCGGCCAGCGCGACCATGACCGCGAACAGGACGGGCTGGATCACGTCGGTGCCGTCCAGGGACCGCGCGCCGGGCGCGCCGCGCAGCACGTCCTCGACCGACCAGCCGGTGTGCGGGCGCAGCGCCTCCTCGCAGCGGCGGAGGGCGGCCCGGAACGTCTCGTCCTCGTCCAGGAGGTCCACGGCCATGCCCGCCCACTGCGAGCCCTGACCGGGGAACACGAACACCGGCTGGACGTTGGGAGCCGCGACCCCGCTCACCACCGCGGCGTCGGACCCGCCTTCCGCCAGCGCGGCCAGCCCCGCCAGCAGCTCCCGCCGGTCCCCGGCCACGATCACGGCTCGGTGTTCGAAGCTCGCGCGCCGGGCCAGCGCCCGGCCCGCGCCTGGCAGGTCCCGGTCAGAGGCGTTTTCCGCGTACGCGACCAGCCGCGCCGCCTGTGCCCGCAACGACTCCGCCGACCTGGCGGACACCGGCCACACCAGCGGACCGTCACCGGCCGGCACCTCCGGCTCGGCCGGCGCGCCCTCCAGGATCACGTGCGCGTTCGTACCGCTGACCCCGAACGAGGAGACCCCGGCCCGCAACGGACGCTCGCCCGGCACCTCCACCGCCTGGGTCAGCAGCCGCACCCCACCGGACTCCCAGTCCACGTGCGGGGTCGGCTCCTTGACGTGCAGCGTCGGCGGCATCGTCCGGTGCTCCAGCGCCTTGACCATCTTGATCACACCGGCCACCCCGGCGGCAGCCTGGGTGTGCCCGATGTTCGACTTCAACGAGCCCAGCCACACCGGCCGCTCCGCCGGACGACCACGCCCGTACGTGGCCAGCAACGCCTGCGCCTCGATCGGGTCGCCCAGTGTGGTGCCGGTGCCGTGCGCTTCCACGACGTCGATGTCCCGCGTGTCCAGCAACGCGTCGGCCAGCGCCTGACGGATCACCCGCTCCTGGGCCGGGCCGCTCGGCGCGGTCATCCCGTTGGAGGCGCCGTCCTGGTTCACCGCCGAACCGCGCACCACCGCCAGGATCCGCCGGCCGTTGCGCCGCGCCTCAGACAACCGCTCCAGCACCAGCACCCCGACACCCTCCGCCCACGCCGCGCCATCGGCGGTCGAGGAGAAGGACTTGCAGCGGCCGTCGGGGGCCAGCGCGCGCTGGCGCGAGAACTCCACGAACGGCGCGGGCGTCGCCATCACCGACACGCCGCCCGCCAGGGCCATCGAGCACTCGCCGCGTCGCAGGGCCTGCACCGCCAGGTGCAGCGCGACCAGGGAGGAGGAGCAGGCGGTGTCGGTGGTGAGGGCCGGGCCCTCCAGGCCGAGGGTGTAGGAGACGCGGCCCGCCAGGACGCTGGACGCGCTGGAGGTGAACAGGGTGCCTTCGACCGACTCCGGCGCCTTGTGCAGGAATCGGGTGGAGTAGTGCTCGTACATGCTGCCGGCGTAGACGCCGGTACGGCTGCCCCGCAGCGTCACCGGATCGATCCCCGCCCGCTCCAACGCCTCCCAGCACGACTCCAAGAACAACCGATGCTGCGGATCCGTCGCCAACGCACTACGCGGACTCATCCCGAAGAACGCCGCATCGAACTCACCCGCGTCATACACGAACCCCCCATGACGCGTATACGACTTCCCCACCACCTCCGGATCCGGATCGAACAACCCCTCCAGATCCCACCCCCGATCCACCGGAAACTCCCCGATCGCATCCCCCCCGGACGCCACCAGATCCCACAACTCCTCCGGACCACCCACCCCACCCGGAAAACGACACGCCATCCCCACGATCGCCACCGGCTCATGCCTGCGCCCCTGATCCTCAACCAGCCGCTGACGCGTCTCCGCCAGCTCGACGGTCGCGCGCCTCAGGTAATCGCGAAGCTTCTGCTCGTTCTCCATCGCTCCGGCCCTTCCAGTCACAGGTCGTTGTCGATGAGGGCGAAGATCTCCTCATCAGAGGCGTCGTCGATCTTGTCCACCACCGTGTCGGGGCGGCCGCCGTCCGGTTCGGTGCCGAAGCGGGCCAGGCCGCTCTTCAGCACGGCGACGAGCTTGCCGCGGATGATCTCGCTGTCGTCCTTGGCGGTGGTGAGCATCGACCCCACGTGCTCCAGGGCGCCGCGCAGCATGTCCTCGGGCGACGGCTGCGTGGGAGCCAGCGCGTCGAACAGGTGCTGCGCCAGCACCCGCACGGTCGGGTGGTCGAAGACGAGGGTCGCGGGCAGCCGCAGCCCGGTGTCGGTGTTGAGCCGGTTGCGGAGTTCGACGGCGGTCAGGGAGTCGAAGCCGAGCTGGTTGAAGGCCCGGTCGATGCCGACCTTGTCCGCGCTGCCGTGGGCGAGCACTGCTGCGACGTGGTCGCGTACGGTGTCGGTGAGCAGCCGCAGCGCCTCGTCCCGGTTCAGCTCCGACAGCCGGGACACCAGCGACCCCGCGCCCTCGGCCCGTCCGGCGGCGCGGCGTGGCACGCGGACGAGGCCGCGCAGCATTCCCGGCAGCGTGTCGTTCTCCGCCCGCGCCCGCAGCCCCGCCATGTCCCAGCGGGCCGCCACCACCACCGGATCGACATCGCCGGCCAGGGCCGCGTCGAACAACGCCAGCCCTTCCTCCACCGCGAGCGGCGCGATCCCCGCGCGGGCCAGCCGCGCCTTGTCCGCCTCCGCCAGAACACCGGTCATCCCGGACTCCACGTCCCAGAGCCCCCAGGCCACGGAGACCGCCGGCAGCCCGGCCGCACGCCTGGCGACCGCCAGCCCGTCCAGGAACGCGTTCGCCGCCGCGTAATTGCCCTGGCCCGCGTTGCCCAGCACTCCTGCGAGGGAGGAGAACAGCACGAAGAACCCCAGATCCCGGGTCAGCTCGTGCAGGAACCAGGCGGCGTCCGCCTTCGGCCCCAGCACCCCGCTGATCCGCTCCGGAGTCAGCCCCTCGACCAGCCCGTCGTCCAGCACCCCGGCGACATGGACCACACCGGCCAGCGGCCCGGCCGACGCCACCACGTCCGCGAGTTGCGCACGGTCGGACACGTCACACGCCGCCACCCGCACTCGGGCACCGGCGTCCTCCAGCTTGGCCACCAGCTCCGCCGCGCCCTCGGCCCGAGGTCCACGCCGAGACACCAGCACCAGATCCCGCACCCCGTGCAGTTCCACCAGCCGCAGCGCCACCAGAGCACCAAGTCCCCCGGTCCCGCCGGTCACCAGCACCGCACCAGACCTGGAGGCGGCGGAAGGAGTGGTTGCCGGGCGGCGGGTCAGGCGAGGGGCCAGGATCTGTCCGTCGATCACCCGTACCTGCGGCTCGCCAGAAGCCAGGACCGCGTCCCAGCCAGAGAACCCTTCCGGCGCCTCCGCCAGCACGAACCGGCCCGGCTGCTCACTCTGCGCCGACCGCACCAGCCCCCACACCGCCGCACCGGCCACATCCCCCGGCCGCGTCGCGAACACCACCGGCGACGCCCCAGCCTGCTTCACCGCCGCAAGCACACGCGAGGTCAGCTCACGCACCGCCACCGGAACGTCCGCCGACCCGCCCACACACCACACCACCTCCGGCTCCACCGAGCCAGGCGCGGAGGGAGCCACCTCGGCCCACTCCACCCCGTACAGCGGCAGACCGGCCGTGGCGAGCGACTCGGCCGGCACCGGGCGCGCTCGCAGGGAGTCCAGCGAGAACACCGGACGCCCCGAGGGACCGGCCGCCTCGATGGCGCACCCGTCAGGGCCGGTCCTGGTCAGGCGGACCCGCAGCGTGCCCGCCCCCGCCTCGTACAGCCGCAGGCCGCGCAGCTCGAAGGGCAGGCGCAGCTCGTCGGCGGGGTCGGCGACGAGCAGCGGGTGGAACACGGCGTCGAACAGGGCGGGGTGGATGCCGAAGCCGGTCACGTCCACGCCCTCCGGCGCCACCACCTCCGCGAACAACTCCTCACCACGACGCCACAACGCCCGCAACCCCTGGAACGCCGCACCGTACTCGTAACCCCGCTCCCCCAGCCGCTCATAACCCCCCTCGACCTCCACCACCACCGCGTCCACCGGCGGCCACACCCCGGCCCACTCGCACACACCCGAACCCACGGCACCCTCGGCCAGCGAGCCGGACGCGTGCCGGGTCCAGCCGGTCTCGGGATCGTCGACCGGCCGCGAGTGCACGCGCACCGGCCGGGCGCCCGAGGAGTCAGGAGGGTCCACGACGACCTGGACCGTGATCGGGCCGTGCCGCGGCAGCACCAGCGGAGCCTCGAACATCAGCTCCTCGACCAGGTCGGACCCGGTCCTCGTGGCGGCTTCCAGGACCAGGTCGGCCAGCGCGGTGCCGGGCAGCACCACGGCGCCCGCCACCGCGTGGTCGGCGAGCCAGGGCGCGCCGTTGATCGACAGGCTGCCGGTGAGCACGACCGGCCCGTCCCCGGCGAGGTCGAGCTCGGCTCCCAGCAGGGGGTGGGCGACCTCGCGCAGGCCGACGGCGGACAGGTTCGCGGCGCGGGCGGGCGGGCCGAGCCAGTAACGCTCGCGCTCGAAGGCGTAGGTCGGCAGGTCCACCCGGTTCCCGCCGGGGAGCAGCGCGGGCCAGTCGACGGACGCTCCGGCGGCCCAGGCGCCGGCCAGGCACGCGGCCAGCGCGTCGGGCTCGGCGCGGTCGCGGCGGTGCAGGGCGAGGATCGAGGCGTCCTCGCCGGTGACGCAGTCGTGCGCCATGCCGGCGAGCACGGCCTGCGGCCCGACCTCCAGGAAGAGGTTGACCCCCTGCTCCTCCAGCCGGGCGATCATCGGGTGGAACAAGACGGGCAGCCTGATCTGGCTCAGCCAGTATTCGGGGCTGGTCCACGGGGTGTCGAGGAGGCCGGTCACGGACGCGATCCGGGGCTTGCCGAACGTCACCGTGTCCAGCTCGGCGGCGAACTCGCCGACCATCGGTTCCATCAGCGGGGAGTGGAAGGCGTGGCTGACGGTCAGCCGCCGGGTGCGCCGGCCGCGCTCGCGCCAGTGGGCGGCGACCGCGAGACACGTCTCCTCGTCGCCGGAGATCACCACGCTGTCCGGCCCGTTGACGGCGGCGATGCCGGCCTTGTCGTCGAGCCCGGCCAGGGTGAGCCGGACCTCGTCCGGCGTGGCGGCGATCGCGATCATGGCGCCGGGCTCGCGCAGCCCGTGCATCAGCCGGGCGCGGGTGGCGATCAGGCGGGCGGCGTCCGGCAGCGACCAGATCCCGGCGACGTGCGCGGCGGCGAACTCGCCGACGGAGTGCCCGGCGACGTACGCGGGGGCGAGCCCGAGTGACTCCAGCAGCCGGAAGGCGGCGACCTCGAAGGCGAACAGGGCCGGCTGGGTGTAGAGGGTCTCGTCGAGCAGGGCGGCTTCCGGGGTGCCTGGCCCGGCCCACATGACCTCGCGCAGCGGCCGGTCCAGGTGGGGGTCGAGGGCGGCGCACGCCTCGTCCAGGGCCGCGGCGAACACCGGCGAGGCGGCGGCCAGCTCCCGGCCCATGCCGGGCCGCTGCCCGCCCTGCCCGGTGAACAGGAAGGCCGTGCGGGTGTGCTCGGCCGCCACGCCGGTGACCACCTCGGCCACGGGACGCCCGTGCAGGTGGTCGCCGAGATGGGCGACCAGGGTCTCGTGGTCGCGGCCGAGCACGACCGCGCGGTGCGGGTGCGCCGTCCGGGTGGTGACCAGGGAGTGTGCCACGTCGGCGGGGTCGGGGCGGTCCTGCGCCGTGACGTGGCGGTGCAGCCGCTCGGCCTGCGCGCGCACGCCCTGGGCGGTGTGGCCGCTGACGGCCCAGGCGAGCGGGCCGGTGAAGACGCGCTCGGGGCGGGCTTCGGGCAGGGGCGCGGCCTCGGGGACGTACTCCTCGATGATGGCGTGCGCGTTGGTGCCGCTGATGCCGAAGGAGGAGACGCCCGCCCGGCGGGGGTGCTCGCCGCGCGGCCACTCGCGGGCCTCGGTGAGCAGCCGTACGCCGCCCGCGGACCAGTCGGCGTGCGGCGTCGGCTCCTCGACGTGGAGGGTACGGGGAAGGGTCCCGTGCCGCATGGCCTGCACCATCTTGATCACACCGGCCACCCCGGCTGCTGCCTGGGTGTGCCCGATGTTCGACTTCAACGAGCCCAGCCACACCGGCCGCTCAGCCGGACGACCACGCCCGTACGTGGCCAGCAACGCCTGCGCCTCGATCGGGTCGCCCAACGTCGTACCGGTGCCGTGCGCCTCCACGACGTCGATGTCCCGCGTGTCCAGCAACGCGTCGGCCAGCGCCTGACGGATCACCCGCTCCTGGGCCGGACCGCTCGGCGCGGTCATCCCGTTGGAGGCGCCGTCCTGGTTCACCGCCGAACCACGCACCACCGCCAGGATCCGCCGGCCGTTGCGCCGCGCCTCCGACAACCGCTCCAGCACCAGCACCCCCACCCCCTCCGCCCACGCCGCACCATCGGCGGTCGAGGAGAACGGCTTGCAGCGGCCGTCAGGAGAGAGCGCGCGCTGGCGCGAGAACTCCACGAAGGCGTCAGGTGAGGCCAGCAGGGTGACGCCGCCCGCGAGGGCCAGCGTGCACTCCTCCTGCCGCAGGGCCCGCACGGCCAGGTGCAGGGTGACCAGGGAGGAGGAGCAGGCGGTGTCGACGGTGAGCGAGGGGCCTTCGAGCCCGAGGGTGTAGGAGACCCGCCCGGACAGCACGCTGGGCGTGCTCGCCGACAGCAGCACCCCCTCCAGCGCCGGAGGAACCGCGCCGTGCACGTAACGGGAGGAGTAGTCGTTGAACATGTTGCCGGCGTAGACGCCGGTACGGCTGCCCCGCAGCGTCACCGGATCGATCCCCGCCCGCTCCAACGCCTCCCAGCACGACTCCAGGAACAACCGATGCTGCGGATCCGTCGCCAACGCACTACGCGGACTCATCCCGAAGAACGCCGCATCGAACTCACCCGCGTCATACACGAACCCCCCATGACGCGTATACGACTTCCCCACCACCTCCGGATCCGGATCGAACAACCCCTCCAGATCCCACCCCCGATCCACCGGAAACTCCCCGATCGCATCCCCCCCGGACGCCACCAGATCCCACAACTCCTCCGGACCACCCACCCCACCCGGAAAACGACACGCCATCCCCACGATCGCCACCGGCTCATGCCTGCGCCCCTGATCCTCAGCCAGCCGCTGACGCGTCTCCGCCAGCTCGACGGTGACCTTCTTCAGATAGGCGCGAAGCTTGTCCTCATTCGCCATGGTCCAGCCCTTCCTGTGGCGATCTCAGAGGAGATGTCATCGTTCGGTTGTCGATCAAGGCGAAGATCTCCTCGTCGGAGGCGGACACGATCTCCTCCGCGGCGCCGTTGGACCTGGTGGGCGCGGCAACCAGCGTGTCCGCCGGGGTCGCGCCGATCCTGGTGAGAGCGCTCTGCAGAATGGCGACGAGCCGGTCGCGTACGGCGTCCGCCTCGCCGTTGGCGGCGAGCATCACGGATTCGGCCTGGTCCACCGCCGTCCGCAGGGCGTCCTCGGCGGAGGGCGTCTCGGGGGCCAGCGTGCGGAACAGGTACTCGGCGAGCGAGCGGACCGTGGGGTGGTCGAAGACCAGCGTGGACGGCAGCCGCAGCCCGGTGCCCGTGGTGAGGCGGTTGCGGAGTTCGACGGCGGTCAGGGAGTCGAAGCCGAGCTCGTTGAAGGCCCGGTCCACGTCGATCGAGTCCGCGCCGCCGTACGCGAGGACGGCGGCGACGTGCGAGCGGACCAGCTCGGTGAGGTGGGTCAGCGCGCCGGCCTCGCCCAGCGCGGCGAGACGCTCGGTCAGCTCGGCCGGTCCCGCCGAGGGCTGGGCCTCGGCCCCGGCCGCCGCCCGTCGGGGCATGCGGACCAGGCCGCGCAGCACACTCGGCAGCTCCTCGTTCTCCGCGCGTGCCCTCAGTCCCGCCATGTCCCAGCGGGCCGCCACCACCACCGGATCGGCGTCACCGGCCAGGGCGGCGTCGAACAGCGCCAGCCCTTCTTCCACCGGCAGCGGCGCGATCCCCGCGCGGGCCAGCCGCGCCCGATCGGCCTCGCCCATGGCGCCGCTCATGCCGGACTCGACATCCCAGAGCCCCCACGCCACCGACACCGCAGGCAGCCCCGCCGCACGCCTGGCGACCGCCAGCCCGTCCAGGAACGCGTTCGCCGCCGCGTAATTGCCCTGACCCGCGTTGCCGACCACCCCGGCCAGCGACGAGAACAGCACGAAGAAGCCCGGCTCGGAGGACCCGGTCAGCTCGTGCAGGAACCAGGCGGCGTCCGCCTTCGGTCCCAGCACCCCGGCCACCCGCTCCGGGGTCAGCCCTTCCACCAAGCCGTCGTCCAGCACCCCGGCGACGTGCACCACCCCGGCCAGCGGACCAGCCGACGCCACCACGTCCGCCAGTTGCGCGTGATCGGACACGTCGCAAGCGGCCACCCGCACCCGGGCACCGGCTTCCTCCAGTTCCGCCACCAGCCCGGCCGCGCCCGCGGCCTCAAGCCCACGCCGCGACAGGAGAACCAGGTCCCGCACCCCGTGCCGCGCCACCAGCCGACGCGCCACCAGAGCACCAAGCCCACCGGTCCCCCCGGTCACCAGCACCGCACCAGCCATCGCGGAAGAGACCTCAGCGGGAGCGGTGGCTGCCGGGCGGCGCACCAGGCGGGGGACGAGGACGGTGTCGTCGCGGCCGGCGATCTCGGTCTCGCCCGCGGCCACGGCGGCGGCCAGCAGCCCCCAGGCGGAGAACTTCTCGGGCACGTCGGCCAGCACGAACCGGCCCGGCTGCTCGCTCTGCGCCGCCCGCACCAGCCCTCGCACCGCCGCGCTCGCCGGGTCGTCGCCCCGGGTGAGGCAGACCAGCCGCGACCCGGCGAACCGCTCGTCGCCGAGCCAGCCCTGGACGAGGTCGAGCGCCTGGCCCACCGCGTCGTGCGCGGAGTACGGCAGGTCGCCGGGGTCGGCCTGGCAGGGGGCCAGGACCAGGTCGGGGACGCCGGCCGCGCTCATCTCGGCCAGTGACGCGAGGTCGTAGTAGCGGGGCGGCTCGATCCCGACCGCCGCCAGCTCGGCGCCGATCTCGTCGGTCAGCTCGTCGGAACCGGCCAGCGCCCAGCGCAGCTCGGACGCCCCGGCCACGACCGGCTCGACCCACTCGACGACGTGCGCCGCGGAGCCCGTGGAGCTGACGGGGGCGGCGTTCCTGGGCATCCGGCGCAGGACCAGCGTGTCCACGCCGCCGATCCACTGCCCGGCGCCATCGAAGATCGTCAGCGAGACGCGGTCGTCGCCCGACCCGTCGATCCGCACCCGCAGCGTCCGCGCGCCGGTCGCGACCACCCGGACCCCGTTCCAGGAGAACGGCAGCAACAGGCCGGAATCGTCCGCCGACTCCAGCACCACCAGGTGCAGCGCGGCGTCCAGCAGCGCGGGGTGCAGCGTGAAGCGCCCGGCCTCGCCGCTCACCGGCTCGGGCAGGGTCACCTCGGCATAGGCGTGATCGCCCGCGCGCCAGGCGGCCCGCAGCCCCTGGAACGCGGGGCCGTACTCGTAACCGCGCTCGGCGAGCCTGCCGTACAGGTCGTCCAGGTCCACGGGCTCGGCCTGCGGCGGCCACGAGATCGGCGCGGCCGGGGCGGTGCCGGAGAGCCGACCGGCAGCCTGGGCCGTGCCGGCGAGCGGACCGGCGGCCGGGGCGGTGGCCGAGCCGAGCAGGCCGGTCGCGTGCCGGATCCAGCCCTCCTCGGCGTCGCCGCCCGTGCGGCCGTGGACGGTGACGGTGCGGCGGCCCTGCTCGTCCGGCCCGCCGACCGCGAGCTGCAGTTGTACGGCTCCCGTCTCCGGCAGGAACAGCGGGGCCTCCAGCGTCAGGTCCTCGACCTCGTCGCATCCGACCTTGGCCGCGGCCTCCAGTGCGAGCTCGACGAAGGCGGTGCCGGGCAGCAGCACCGCACCCTCCACGGCGTGGTCGCCGAGCCACGGCGCGGTGGCCAGGGACAGCTGCCCGGCCAGCAGGAACCCGTCCTCGGCGGCGAGCGGGACACCGGCTCCGAGCAGCGGGTGCCGGGACGGGGCCAGCCCGCCGCCGGCGGCGACCGGCTCCGCGTCCAGCCAGTGCCTCGCGGCCTCGAAGGGGTAGGTCGGGAGCCCGTCGTCGTGGCTCGTCGCCGGGCCGAGCGCCGCGGGCCAGTCCACGTCCACGCCGAGCACCCAGGCCTGGGCGGCGGACTTGAACAGGCGGGCCGCGCCGCCGTCGCCGCGCCTCAGCGTTCCTGTGGCGCCGCCGGACGCGTCCGCGAGCGTGTCCTCGACGTGCCCGGTGAGCACCGGGTGCGGGCTGCACTCCACGAACACGGGGGTGCCCGAGCCGGCGAGCGACTCCACCGCCTGGCGGAACAGCACCGGTCGCCGCAGGCTGGTGAACCAGTAGTCGGCGGTCAGCCTGTCCGTGTCGATCGTGCCGCCTTCCAGCGACGAGCAGAACGCGACCTCGGCCGGGCGAGGATGGACGCCGCCGAGCGTCTCCAGCAGTTCGTCGCGCAGGGCGTCGATGTGCGGGGTGTGGGCGGCGTAGCCGATCGCGACCCGGCGGATCCGTACGGTGTCGCCGTGGGCGGCGGTGAACTCCTCCAGCGCGTCGGCGTCGCCCGCCACCACCGAGCTGTCCGGTCCGCTGTGGATGGCGAGCCAGAGCCTGCCGGCCCACGGCTCCAGCATCCGGGCGGCCCGCTCCGCGTCGACGGGCACGGCGAGCATGCCGCCACGATCGCCCAGCCTCGTCAGCGCCCGGCTGCGCAGGGCCACGATCTTGGCGGCGTCCTCCAGCGAGAGCGCGCCCGCCACGCACGCGGCGGTGATCTCGCCCTGGGAGTGGCCGAGCACGGCGGACGGCCGCACGCCGAGCGAGCGCCAGACCTCCGCCAGGGAGACCATGACCGCGAACAGCACCGGCTGGATCACGTCCGACCCCTCCAGCGCGGGCGCGCCGGGAGAACCACGCAGCACGTCCTCGACCGACCAGCCGATGTGCGGGCGCAGCGCCTCCTCGCAGCGGAGCAGGGCGGCCCGGAACGTCTCGTCGTCATCCAGGAGGTCCACGGCCATGCCCGCCCACTGCGAACCCTGGCCAGGGAACACGAACACCGGCCGGACCCCGGGCGCCGCCGCCCCGCTCACCACCGCGGCGTCGGACCCGCCTTCCGCCAGCGCGGCCAGCCCCGCCAGCAACTCCCGCCGGTCCCCCGCCACGATCACGGCGCGGTGCTCGAAGCTCGCGCGCCGGGCCAGCGCCCGCCCCGCACCGGCCAGGTCCCGATCAGCGACGCCTTCCCCGTACGCGAGCAACCGCGCAGCCTGCGCCCGCAACGACTCCGCCGACCTCGCGGACACCGGCCACACCAGCGGACCGTCACCGGCCGCGAACGCCTGCGCCAGCGGACCGTCACCGGCCGCCGACACGGGCTCCGGCGGACCGTCACCGACTTCCGGCACCCGTGCCAGCGGACCGCCGGATGACGGAGCCGGCGCGCCCTCCAGGATCACGTGCGCGTTCGTACCGCTGACCCCGAACGAGGAGACCCCGGCCCGCAACGGACGCTCGCCGGGCAGTTCCACCGCTTCGGTCAGCAACCGCACGCCGCCGGACTCCCAGTCCACGTGCGGCGTCGGCTCGTCAGCGTGCAGGGTCGGCGGGAGCGTACGGTGCTCCAGCGCTTTCACCATCTTGATCACACCGGCCACCCCGGCGGCAGCCTGGGTGTGCCCGATGTTCGACTTCAGCGACCCCAGCCACACCGGCCGTTCAGCCGCACGACCACGCCCGTAGGTGGCCAGCAACGCCTGCGCCTCGATCGGGTCGCCCAACGTCGTGCCGGTGCCGTGCGCCTCCACCACATCCACATCGCGGGCGTCGAGCATCGCGTCGGCCAGCGCCTGACGGATCACCCGCTCCTGGGCCGGGCCACTCGGCGCGGTCAACCCGTTGGAGGCGCCGTCCTGGTTCACGGCGCCGCCGCGGATCAGGGCGCGGACCGGGTGGCCCAGGCGGCGCGCGTCGGAGAGGCGCTCCAGCAGGAGCACGCCCGCGCCCTCGGCCCATCCGGTGCCGTCGGCCGCGGCCGAGAACGCCTTGCAGCGCCCGTCGGCGGCCAGCCCGCCCTGCCTGCTGAACTCCACGAACATCCCGGGGCTGGACATCACGGTCGCGCCGCCCGCCAGCGCCATCGCGCACTCACCCCGCCGCAGCGCCTGCACGGCCAGGACGACGGAGACCAGTGAGGACGAGCAGGCGGTGTCGGTGGTGAGGGCCGGGCCCTCCAGGCCGAAGGTGTAGGCGATGCGGCCGGAGACGACGCTGAGCGCGGTGCCGGTCAGCAGGTGGCCGTCGGCGAGGCCGGCGGTCCGGTGCAGGCGGGGGCCGTACTCGGGGGCCATCGCGCCCATGAACACGGCGGTGGCCGAGCCGCGGAGGTCGGCGGGGTCGATCCCGGCCCGCTCGATGCTCTCCCAGCAGATCTCCAGCAGCAGCCGCTGCTGCGGGTCCATGGCCGCCGCCTCGCGCGGGCTGATGCCGAAGAAGGCCGCGTCGAACCGGTCGGCGTCGTACAGGAATCCGCCGTACCTGGTGTCGCTGGTGCCCGAGCGGTCGGGGCCGGTGGCGAAGAGCGCGTCCAGGTCCCAGCCACGGTTGGCGGGGAACTCGCCGATCGCGTCCTGGCCGGTGCCGGCGAGCCGCCACAGGTCCTCCGGCGAGGCCACCCCGCCGGGGTAGCGGCAGCCCATCCCGATCACCGCGATCGGGTCGTCGGCTTCCGCCTGCCTCGGTCGCGGCCGTACGACCGGCGTGTCCGGCGCCGAGGCGGTGAGCAGGGCGTACAGGTGGTCGGCGAGGCGGGCGGGCGTCGGATGGTCGAACAGCAGCCCGGTCGGGAGCTTCAACCCGGTCGCGGCGCGCAGCCGGTCGCGCAGTTCGAGCGAGGTCGCCGACTCGAAGCCCAGGTCCTTGAACGTCCGGGCAGGCTCCAGCGCGGCCGCGTCATCATGGCCGAGCAGCCGGGCAGCGGTCTCCAGAACCAGCTCCCGCACCTCAGCCGAACTCCGCGCGGACCGCACCTCCCGCTCCTCGCGCGACACCGCGTCCGGCGTCCCGCCGTCGCCATCACGCACCACGTCCGGCTCTCGGCCGGGCACGCGATCGCCGGGGAGGTGTGACGGTCGGTGAGCGTCCGGGGTGGCGGGCCCGTACGACCGGCGCTGGAAGGGGTACGTGGGAAGGTCCGCGAGGCAGGAGCGCGGCGTCTCGCGCACGGCGGGCCACTCGACCGGGGCGCCCGCCGCGTACGCCCGGGCGAGCGAGCGCAGCACGCGGCCGGCCCCGCCCTCGCCGCGGCGCAGTGTGCCGATCACCACGGCCTCGCCCCCGGCGTCCTCCGCCGTCTCCTCCACCGCCGTGGCGAGGACCGGGTGCGGGCTGCACTCCACGAAGAGGTCGCAGCGTTCCCCGATCGCCACCCGCACGGCCTGGGCGAACCGGACCGGGTTGCGCAGGCTGCGGTACCAGTAGCCGGCGTCGAGCCCCGAGGTGTCCATCGGCTCGCCGGTGAGCGTGGAGACGAACGCCGTCGCGGCGCTCACCGGGCGGATCGGGGCCAGCGCGGCCAGCACCTCGTCGCGTACCTGCTCCACCTCGGCGGTGTGGGAGGCGTAGTCGACCGGGATGGCCTTGGTGCGGTGGTCGGTGAGCCGCCCGGCCAGCTCGTCGAGCAGCTCGCGCGGCCCGGCGACGACCACCGCGCGCGGCCCGTTGACCGCCGCCACGGATACGGCCAGCGGGCCGATCGCCCGCTCGACCACGTCGAGGGGCGCCGCGACCGACAGCATGCCGCCCCGGCCCGCGATGCCGGCGATGGCGCGGCTGCGCAGCGCCACGACCCGCGCCGCGTCGGGCAGGCTGAGCGCGCCGATGACGGTGGCGGCGGCGATCTCGCCCTGGGAGTGGCCGACGACCAGGTCCGGCTCGACGCCGTGGGAGCGCCACACCTCGGCGAGCGCGACCATGACGGCCCACAGCGCGGGCTGGACCACGTCCACCCGGTCGAGTCCGGGGGCGCCGGGCCGCTCGCCGAGCACGTCGACCAGGGAGAAGTCCGTGTGCGGCGCCAGCGCGTCCGCGCACTCGGCGACGCGGGCGGCGAACACCGGCGACGCGGCCAGCAGTTCGCGGGCCATGCCAGGCCACTGCGACCCCTGGCCGGGGAAGACGAAGACGCGCCGCCCGCCCGTCGCCGCGCCGAGCACGACGTCGTCGTGCGGCAGGCCGCCGGCCAGCGCCCGCAGCCCGGACAGCCTGGCCTCCCGGTCCGCGCCCAGCACCACCGCGCGGTGCTCGAAGGCGGTGCGGCTCCTCAGCAGGCCGGCCGCGATCCCGTCCGGCTCGGCGCCGGGCTCCGCCGCGACCTCCGCGAGCCGGCCCGCCGCCGCACGCAACGCCTCCGGTGACCGCGCGGAGACCACCCACGGCCACCCGGCGTCCCCGCCCGCGCGGGCTCCGGGGGCATGGGAGTCCCCGGACCGCCGCAGGTCAAGATCTTCGGGGCGGGTCCGGGCGAGGTCCTCCGGTTCGGGGGAGCGTGGGGGTGGTTCGGCGAGCAGGAGGTGGCAGTTGGTGCCGCCCATGCCGAAGGAGCTGACGCCCGCCACCAGCCGCCCGCCCGCGGCCCAGTAGACGGTCTCGCGTACCACGCGCAGGCGCAGATCCGTCAGCGGGATCTCCGGCGGCGGCGACGCGAAGTGCAGGCTGGCGGGCAGCTCGCGGTGCTTGATGGCGAGCACCACCTTGAGCAGCCCGGCGATGCCCGCCGCGCCCTCCAGGTGGCCGATGTTGGTCTTGACCGAGCCGACGGGCAGCGGGTCACCGTCCTGCCGGGCCGACCCGTACGCCGCCCCGAGAGCCGCGGCCTCCACCGGGTCGCCCACCCTGGTGCCGGTGCCGTGCAGCTCGACGTAGCCCACGTCGACCGGCGCCACGCCGGCGTGCGCGCAGGCCAGCCTGATGGCCTCCTCCTGCGCCCGCCGGCTGGGCACGGTCAGCCCCTCGCCGCCGCCGTCGTTGTTGACCGCCCCGCCGAGGATCACGGCGTGTACGGTGTCGCCTTCGGCCAGCGCGTCGGCCAGCCGCTTCAGCACGACCACGGCCCCGCCCTCGCCGCGCACGTACCCGTTGGCGCGGCTGTCGAAGACGTGGCAGCGGCCGTCCGGCGACAGCGCGCCGAAGCTGCCGATGGCGTCGGTGGTCTCGCCGCTCAGGTTGAGGTTGACGCCGCCGGCCAGGGCGAGCGCGGTCTCGCCGCGGCGCAGGCTCTCGCACGCCAGGTGCACCGCGACCAGCGAGGACGACTGCCCCGCGTCGAGGGTGAGGCTGGGGCCGCGCAGGCCGAGGAAGTAGGAGACCCGGTTGGCGATCATGGCGCGGTTCGCCCCGGTGTAGGCGTGCCTGCCCGGCTGGGCGCCGGCCCGCGCCAGCAACGCGGCGTGGTCGTTCGAGATGGCGCCCAGGAACACCCCGGCCGCGCTGCCGCGCAGTCCGCCGGGGGCGGTGCGGGAGCTTTCCAGGGACTCCCAGGCGAGTTCGAGCACCAGCCGCTGGTGCGGGTCCATCGCCGCGGCCTCGTTCGGGGAGATGCCGAAGAACGCCGCGTCGAAGCCGTGGACGTCCTGGAGGAAGCCGCCGCGGCGGTACTCCGTCGCCTCCGGCCACCGGTCCTCCGGCGCCTCGGTGACCGCGTCCACGCCTTCGCGGAGCAGCTTCCAGAACGCCCCGGGATCGGCGGCTCCGGGCAGGCGGCAGGCCATGCCGACGACGGCGATCGCGTCCGGACCGCCGGTGACCACCGGCCGAATCGACTCGTCACCCATCAATTCGCCACCCCAAGCCTCTGGCTTCTCGACGCCGCCGCTTAATCAGGAACGACTGTGCGGAACCGCCCGTCAATTGATCCGGTCGCGGGCTTTCGCTTAGTTATTGCGACTTTACGGGGCGACTTCTCGTCCGGCCCATGGCCCGCTGCTGGCACATTGTTGCCGCCATTACTTGCCATCGCGCGAGGCCTTGACCGGGGCGCTTCCCGTCCGCGATGAATAACGAGCGGAGAAAGCCGGTTCGAGGAGAGCACATGTCGGTCGAGGCACCCCTGAGTCACGGCCAGCTCTTCAGCTGGCGCGAGATCGAGCGCTACCCGCCGGGCTGGGGGCACGAGGCGAACCTGCCGTCGACGTGGGACCTGCGCGGCCTGTCCCCCGCGCTGGTGGACCGGGCGCTGGAACGTCTCGTCCGGCGGCACGAGACGCTGCGCACCACCTACCACCTGCGCGACGGCCTGCCGGTGCAGCGCGTCCACGAGGAGGTGCGGCTGCCCGTCGAGCGGGTGGACCGCCAGGTCGCCGACCCCACCGAGCACGAGCGAGTCAAGCTGGAGCGGCTGGCGATCCCGTTCCCGATGACCGGCGACCTGAACTGGCGCGCGCTGATGGTCACCTACCGGGGCGCGCCGATGTACCTCAGCCTGACCTTCTCGCACCTGATCGTCGACGTGTGGTCGATCCATCACCTTCAGGACCAGTTCAAGGCCCTGGTGGCGGGCTCCGGCGCCGCCGTCGAGACCGGCTTCACCCCGCGCGAGCTGGCGCGCAGGCAGCGGGAGGAGTCGTGGCGGCCCAGGCAGGCCGCCTCCGAGCGCTACTGGCGCGACGTGCTGGCCGGCGGCCTCACGGACCGGCTGCCGACGCTGCCGGCGCGTACCGAGAAGGAGCGGCTGGAGCTGACGCTGACCTCCCGCCGCCTGGGCGGGCTGGCCGCGCAGGCGGGCAGGACGCACGGCGTCACCCCGCCGGCCGTGATCATGGCCTTCGTGGCCGCGGGCCTGGCCCGCCATCTCGACACCGACCGGGTCACGATGAGCCTGATGTCGTCCAACCGGTTCGCCCAGGAGGACCAGCACAACATCGGCACGATGAACCAGCTCATCCCCTTCGTCACCGCCGTGGACCGCGGCGCCACGCTCGCCGAGCACATCAAGCGCCTGCACTGGGCCGGCGCCAAGGCCTACCGCCACTCCTGCTACGACTTCGACCAGGTCACGGCGATGGCCGCGCGGGCCGGGGAGGACCCGGGTCACGACTGCTGGGTCAACCACCTGTTCCGTGCCTGGTTCAACTACGTCCAGGTGGACCGGCGCCCCGCCGACCCCGCCGACCAGACGCCCGCGACGCTGCGGTGGACGCCGCTGGCCCAGAGCTACGGGCAGGCGTTCCGGGTCCGCGTCGAGGTGGACGACGGCGAGACCCGGGTGCTGATGCTGGCCGACCCCGACGTCCTGCCCCCGGAGGCGATGGTCGACATCATGCGGACGCTGGCGCTCGGCCTGCAGCTCGCGGTGACCGACCCCGGCCGGGTGCTGAAGGACCTGTGGAGCGGGCACGGCTGGGACCTCCCGGAGGCGCTGTTCCCCCGCGAGCTGCCCGAGCGGGCGGCGCGCGCGAGCTGACCGACGATCGGAGACACCCGTGGCACGCACCCTGTACCAGTGGTTCGCCGGTTCCGCGGCGCGGTACGGCGACCGGATCGCGCTGGAGACCGGCGGCGTCCGTCTCACCTACGCCGAGCTGGACGCGCTGTCCGCGCGCCTGGCGGCGGAGCTGGTCCGCGCCTGCGACGGCCCTCCTGCCAGGGCCGGCCTGTACGCGGCGCGCACCCCGCTCGCCTTCGCCGGCTACCTGGCGATCCAGCGGCTCGGCGCCACCGCGGTGCCGCTGAACCCGGCCGTGCCCGGCGCGCGCAACCGCACCGTGGCCGCCACCGCCGGGCTCGACGTGGTGCTGGCCGACGCGACGGCGCACCCGCCGCCGGAGCTGCCCGCCCCCGTGCTGTCGCTGGACACCGACGACCTGGCCGCTCCCCTGACGGCCGCGGGTGCGGCCGATCCGGACGGTCTCGCGTACGTGCTGTTCACCTCGGGATCGACCGGCACGCCCAAAGGCGTGCCGGTGCGGCACCGGAGCGTCGACGCCTATCTCTCGCACGTCGTCCCGCGGTACGGGCTGGGTCCCGGTTGCCGGGTCTCCCAGACCTTCGACCTGACCTTCGACCTGTCCGTCTTCGACATGTTCGCCACCTGGGGCGGCGGCGCGACGCTGGTCGTCCCCGGCAGGTACGACCTGCTCAAACCGGTCGCGTTTGTGAACAGGGAACGGCTGACCCACTGGTTCTCGGTGCCCTCGGTGGTGTCGCTGGCCATGCGGCTGCGCCGCCTGACGCCGGGCGCCATGCCGTCGCTGCGCTGGAGCCTGTTCTGCGGGGAGCCGCTGTCGCTGCGGCAGGCCGCCGCGTGGCAGGCGGCGGCGCCGGAGAGCGTGCTGGAGAACCTGTACGGCCCGACGGAGCTGACCATCAGCTGCACCCAGTACCGGCTGCCCGCCGACCCGGCCGGCTGGCCGCGCACGGCCAACGGCACCGTGCCCATCGGCCTGCCGTACCCGGGGGTCGAGCACGTGGTGCTCGACGGCGACGGGCGGCCCGCGGCGGAGGGCGAGCTGTGCCTGCGCGGGGTGCAGCGCTTCCCCGGCTACGCCGACCCGGCCGACGACGCCGGCCGGTTCACCTCGTTCGACGGGGTACGCGCCCGCGACGGCGAGCCGGTGACCGGGGAGTCCTGGTACCGGACCGGCGACCGGGTCGCCTGGCGGGACGGCCTGCTGGTGCACCTCGGCCGGCTGGACCAGCAGGTGAAGATCTCCGGCCACCGGGTGGAGCTGGGCGAGATCGAGGCGACGCTGCGCGGCCTGCCGGGCGTGCACGAGGCCGTCGTCGTCGCGTTGCCGGGGGCGGACGGGGAGCTCGAACTGGAGGCGGCCTGCACCGGTCACGGGCTGGACGCGGTGGCCCTGGCCAAGGGGGTCGCCGGGGTGCTGCCCGGGTACATGGTGCCGCGCTCGGTCACCGTACTGGGGGAACTCCCGCTCAACGCGAACGGCAAGGTGGATCGGCGTGCGGTGGCGGGCGCCCTGCGCGGCTGAAGGGAGGCCTCACGGGCCGCGGGTCACCAGCGGCGACAGGGCCTCCCACAGCGAGCCCACGGTGGCGAACGTCCTCTCGTCCAGGATCTCGTCGGGCACCTGGACGCCGTAGGCGTCCTCGATGTCCACGATCAGCCGCACCACGCCCATCGAGTCGAGACCGAGGCCGGCCAGGTCGTCGAAGCCCGACAGCGCCCCCGAGTCGGCGAAGGGCAAATGCGACCGCAGAATATTCTGGAAATCGTGAGGTATTTCAAAAATCGCCATCGGGACCTCACCAATAAAGTCTGCTCGTATCGATTCTCGACGTCTCACGCGGCACCGGTCAAGGCGGCGGGCCGGCCCGCCACTGGCAGGTAGTGGCGGTCTGTTCCGGCCAGTGGCGACGGGTTGTCATACGCGTCCCGGCGGCGAATTCTCAATCATGTCGGCCTGTCCCTCACATGCGCGGCGGTGGAGGTCCCAATTGTCCGCTGTCAAGTCCGCGAACCTCTGCTGGGGGCATCGCTACATGTGGCTGAGGATTCACCAGCTGCCGCCCCGGCACCAGCCCGAGTCGCACATCCTGCTGCGCTTCTCCATACCGCCGAGCCTCACGGTGGCCCACTGCCGGGCGATGCTCACCTCCCTGACCCGCCGGCACGAGGCGCTGCGCACGACCTTCCACGCCGACGGCGGCCCGCGGCAGCGGGTGCACGCCCCCGGCCCCTGGCCCATCGTCCAGGCGAGCGTGGAGCGGGACGGCACGCCCAGCCCGGCCGAGGTGGTCGAGGACCTGACGGGCAGGCCGTTCGACCTGGCCGCCGAGTGGCCGATCCGCGCCTGCGTCATCACCTCCGGGGGTGCTCCCAAGCAGGTCGTCGTGGTCTTCAACCACCTGGCCGTCGACATGTGGACGCTGGAGAGGATCGAGCAGGAGCTGTGGGCGCAGGCGCAGGGCATCGCCTCCCGCCGCCCCGCCTCCCTGCCGCCGGTGCGGCACCAGCCCGCGGATCTGGCCCGCTGGGAGGCGTCGGCCGAGGCCGCCGCCCTGGCCGCCGAGGCGCTGGCGTACTGGGAGAAGCAGGTAGCGCTGCTCCCCGCCGACCCGTTCGCCACCCGCCGCACGCCGGAGCCGCCAGAAGAGGCCCGCTACGCGACGCCGACTTCGCCTTCGGCCGCCCGGCACGCGCCGCAGGAGGCTCGGCACGCGACGTTGACGTCGCCGTCGCTGTTGGAGGCCGGGCGGCGGATCGCCATCCGGCACAAGGTGTGGCCGTCGGCGGTGCACCTGGCCGCTCACACCGCCCTGCTGGCCGCCTACACCGGCCAGGGCGCGGTCGGGCAGCTCGCCTTCGCGGGCAACCGCGGGTCGCACGCCTACCAGGACGTGCTGACCTGCATGTTCTCCCCGATGCTGATGCGGGTGGACTGCTCCGACGACCCGCCGTTCAGCGAGCTGGTGCGGCGGGTGGCCGCCGAGAGCGAGCAGGCCGCCCGTCACGCGTACGTGCCCTATGACGAGGTCGTCGAGCTGGTGTCCCGCGAGGGCTCCAGGCGCGGCGTGCCGGTACGGCTGGGCTCGGAGGTCAACTTCCTCAACCAGCGCACCCTGGTCTACAAGGGCAGGCGCACCACGTTCACCTGGAACCGGGCGCCGGAGGCGTGGTCGCACTACGGCGCGGACACGTACATGCGGATCGACGAGTGGCGCGACGCGGTCGTGCTCGCGCTCCAGGCGGCATCCTCGATCATGGACGCGGCCGCCGTGGAGGCGTTCCTGCGCGGCCACGAGGCCCTGGTGCTCGCCCACGACGACCCGTCCACCGACCTGCGCGTCAGCGAGGTGGCCGCGCTGGCCGGCTTCACCCCGCCCAGCGCGTCACCGTACGCGACCGGGCCGGCCACCGAGGTCTCTCCTGAGGCAGTGGCGGAGCTGGTGCGGGCGGTGTCCGAGGTGCACGGGCTCGGCCGCGTCGACCCGTCGGACAGCTACGTCCTCGCCGGGGGCCGAGTCCTGCGAGCGCCCGAGGTGCTGGCCCGCCTCCGCGAACACGGCTGGGCGGGCCTGACGCCGCGCGCGCTGGCCGAGCCCACGCCCCTGGCGACTCTGGCCGGCCTGCTGGCCCCGGTACGCCCCGCCGAGCCCTTACTCCCGACCCACCAGAAACTCGGAGTGTAAAGATCATGGGTAACGTTCTCAGCGACCGGGTGACCAAGACTCACCGGCTCGTGGCATCAGAACAGGAGCTCCGCGAGGCGATCGGCCACGAACTGGCCGGCCAGGACCTCGGCGAGCCGGTCATCATGGGCGGCCACTTCATGCTCTTCGAGGACGACGCCACCGGCCGCCTCGTCCCCGGCGTCATCGAGGAGCAGCACGACGAGACCATGCGCCGCCGCGTCGCCGGCCGCGTGGGGATCTTCCCCGGCTACACCTGGCGCCTCGCGGCGGACCTGGCCAGGCCCTACGTCGAGTCCGGCGTCGGAGCCCGGCTGCTGCTGCTGATCAACGACTGGCAGTACGTGCCCAGGACGGGCCGTCCGGCCTCCGAGCTGCGCGCGGAGTTCTTCGAGGGGTTCACCGGGCTGCCCGCCGGATACCGCGACGACCTGGCCGCCGCGGGCCTGTCCGAGGACCTCGTCCTGCCCAGCCGCAAGCACCCGCTCGCCTTCCCCGAGACCTGGCTGAAGTACCGCTTCCAGAAGGCGGCCGACAAGTTCGTCAAGCAGGGCCTGCTGGAGAAGCGGTTCCTCGGCGCCGACGAGCCGGAGGAGGGCGTCCGGGACACCGAGGTGGCGTTCGTCGACGCCGACGGCAACTACCGCACGCTGATCAGCTGCGGCGTGACCGGCTGCGCCGGCGAGATCACCGAGATGATCGCCGAGGTGCACCGGGCCGGACACCGCACGATCCTGATCTTCGCGCCGGGCGAGTGCCTGATGCCGGTGCAGACCGGCGTGGAGATCGCGCTGAGCCTGTACGGCCTGCGCGGCATGCGGGTGGTCATCGCCGACCCCGGCGGCAGCGGTGAGATGTCCGAGGACGAGATCTACGGCAACCTCGTCTCGGTCAGCACCTTCAGGAGCTGATCATCATGAAGGTCATCTACCTGGACAACTGCGCCACGACCCGTGTCGACGACGAGGTGGTCGACGCGATGCTGCCCTTCCTGCGGGAGGACTTCGGCAACCCGTCGTCCCCGCACCTGCTGGGCAAGCGCGCCCGCCGGGCCGTGGACGGCGCCACCGAGTCGGTGGCCCGGCTCATCGGCGCGGACCCCGCGGACCTCGTGTTCACCTCCGGCGCGACCGAGAGCAACAACCTCGCGCTGCTCGGCATGTTCGGCCACGAGGACCGCGCCCCGGTCAACGCCGCCGTCTGCCCCACCGACCACAAGTCCTCGCTGTCGATCGGCCGCGCGCTGGCCGGGCGCGGCCTGGACGTCAGGACGATGCGGGTGCGCCCGGACGGCCGGGTCGACCTCGGCCACCTGGCGGGCCTGCTCGACCCGTTCTCCCGGGTGGCCACCGCCTCCTGGGTCAACAGCGAGATCGGCACCGTCCAGCCCGTCCGTTCGATGGCCGCGCTCTGCCACGAGGCCGGCGCCATGCTGCACGTGGACGGCGCCCAGGCGGCGGGCCGGATCCCGGTCGACGTCCGGGAGGCCGGGATCGACACCATGTCGATGTCGGGGCACAAGATCCGCGGGCCCAAGGGCGTCGGCGCGCTGTACGTGCGCCCGGAGATCCGGCACCGGCTGCGGCCCGTGCTGTTCGGCGGCGGCCAGTACGCGCTGCGCAGCGGCACGATCCCGACCCACCTCGTGGTGGGCATGGGCAAGGCGTGCGAGCTGGCGTCGGCCGGGATGGCCGCCGGGACGCGGCGGGTGCGCGAGCTGCGCGCGACGGCGCTGGAGATGCTCACGACCGGCTTCCCCGGCGTCCGCGTGAACGGCGACCCGGACGGCGGCGTCCCCCACGTGCTGAACGTCGTGCTGCCCGGCGTGCGCGGCGAGAGCCTGGTGTCGAGCCTGCGCTCGGTGGCGCTGTCGACCGGTTCGGCGTGCAACTCCGGCTCCCAGGAGCCGTCCCACGTCCTGACGGCCATCGGCCTGGACGCGGAGGACGCCAACAGCTCCGTGCGGATCTGCCTGGATTCCCGGCTGCCCGCCGAGGACCTCGTACGGGGCCTCGAACTGGTCCTGGAGCGGGCCCGCGCGCTCGCCGACGTGGTCGTGGCACTGGATGGGCCCCGCAGGTAGGAAGAGGCCGTCCGTCCGCCGCGTTCCCGGGAACGCGGCGGACGGGACGTCAACCGGCGGCCCCGAGGTATCTCCTGGCGGCCTGCACCCCGGCCTGGAACCTGCTGGTCGCGTCCAGGTCGCGCATCAGCGAGGCGATGTGCCTGCGGCAGCTGCGCACCGACATGCCGAGCTTCCTGGCCACGACCTCGTCGGTGTAGCCCTTGGCCATCAGCGCGGCGATGGCCTGCTGCAGGTCGTCGGCCACGTTGGCGTAGCCGACCTCGACGCCCTCCAGCGGGGTGGCGGTCTCCCACAGGTGGTTGAAGAGGTCCAGCAGGAACTGCGCGATGCCGTGGTTGTGCACCCGGGCGACGCTCGCCTCCCCGTCGTCCTCCACGCCGAACATGACGACCAGCGCCCGGTCGAAGACGACCGCCGACCTGGGCACGTGACTGACGGTGAAGACCGCCGCGCCGGCGTCCGTCAGCCGCTTCAGCAGCATCCGGGTGGACACGTCGGCCCGGTTGCGGTGCTGGCAGATGAGGCGCACCGTCACCCCTCTGGCCAGCAGCGTCAGATACATCTGTGACAGGTCCTCGACGTCGCCGCCACCGGCCTGCATCGCCAGCACCTCGTCGCGGCAGGCGTCGCCGGCCGTCTTCAGGAAGCCGCGCACCTCCATGGCTCCCACGAGATACTCCACCGCGCCGGCCGCCGAACCTCGGCCGGCGCCGGCGTACTCCGACTGCAACGCCCCCATCCGCTCGCGGATCTGGTCGATCAGCTCGCGGCGCTGGTAGATCTCCCGCTCCACCGAGGAAACCAGGGAGGCGGCGGCCAGCTCGGGGTCCACCGGCACGAACCGTACGCCCTCGCTGTCGTCGACCCTGAGCAGCCGGCTCTCCACCAGGTTCGCCACCGCCTCGCGCACGTCGCGGACGGTCAAGCCGAGATCTTCCGCGGCCACCTCGACGGCCTCGATCACGCCCTTGCGGGAGGCGTAGCGGTACACGTCGGTCACCAGATCGCCGAAGGCGGGCGATCTGCCCGGGAACAATGTCGTCACACTCATCGATCGGTCTTCCTCTCACCTGTTCATGAACTGCTCGGCCACCGAGATGACGTACTGGCCGTAGGTGGACTTCTCGAGTTCGACGCCGAGCCGATGACAGGCCTCGGCGTCGATGTAGCCCATACGGAGAGCGATCTCCTCCAGGCACGCGATGCGCACGCCCTGCCGGCGTTCCAGTAGCTGGACGTACTGGCCCGCCTGCAGCAGCGAGTCGGGGGTCCCGGCGTCGAGCCAGGCGAAGCCGCGGCCGAGGTCGACCAGCTTCGCCCTCCCCTGTTCCAGGTAGGCGCGGTTGACGTCGGTGATCTCCAGCTCGCCGCGCGCCGACGGGGTGAGGTTCTTGGCGATGTCCACGACATCGCCGTCGTAGAGGTAGAGGCCGACGATCGCCCGGTTGGACCTGGGCCGCTCCGGCTTCTCCTCGATGGACAGCAGCCGGCCGCCGGCGTCGGTCTCGGCGATCCCGTACCTGTGCGGGTCGTGCACCGGGTAGCCGAACAGCACGCAGCCGTCGACGGCGCGGCACTCCTCGCGCAGCAGCTCCTGGAAGTTGTAGCCGTGGAAGACGTTGTCGCCCAGGATGAGCGCGACCGGCTCGCCGCCCAGGTGGTCGGCGCCGAGCACGAGCGCCTCGGCGATCCCGTTGGGCTCCGCCTGCTCGGCGTAGGTGAGGCGGAGGCCGAGCCGGGAGCCGTCGCCGAGGAGCCGGCGGACCTGCGGCAGGTCCTGCGGCGTGGAGATCAGCAGGATGTCGCGGATCCCGGCCAGCATCAGCACCGACAGCGGGAAGTAGATGAGCGGCTTGTCGTTGACGGGCAGGAGCTGCTTGGAGACCGCCAGCGTCGCGGGCAGCAGCCGCGTGCCGCGCCCCCCGGCGAGCAGTATCCCCTTCATGCGAACCATCCCCTCCCGGCGTTCAGGTGACCCGGGTGCGCCGGTCGAACAGGACCAGGGAGCCGCCCAGCAGCAGGACGGCCATCCCGGCGAGCACGGCCACCTCGGTCAGGACCGCGCCGAGCCCGGTGCCCGGCCGGGTGAGTGTGAGCAGCGCGTCCATGCCCCAGGCGTGCGGGAAGGCGTGGCCGATGGCGTTGATGACCTCGCCCGAGGCCTCGCGCGGCCACAGGCAGCCGCCCAGCATGCCCAGCACGACGCCGAGCGGCGGGCCGATCGCGGGCGCCTGGTCGGGCGAGCGCAGCAGCGTGCCCACCAGGATCGCGGCGCCGGTGGCGACCAGTGAGAACACGCCCACGACCACGGCCACGGCGAGCGGGTCGCCCCACGAGACGCCGAACGCCAGCGAGCTCACCACCATGATCAGCACGGCCTGGGCGGCGGCCACCAGGAACCTGCTCACCGCCTCGCCGAACAGCACCGACCGCTGCCGCACGGGGGCGGTGAGCGCCCGCTGCAGCATGCCCAGCCTGCGGCTCTCCACCAGCGCCGCGGCGACCGCCATGGAGTTGATGAAGGTGAACAGCAGCAGGTTGGCCGGGGCGGTGTAGGCGAAGCCGCGCGGGTCGCCGCCGGTCGTGGCGGAGTCGTTCACCGAGACCCGGCCGGCCTCGGCCTGGGCCTGCCGCACGTACTCGGCGGCCTCGGTCTCGGTGGCGCCCGCGACGGTCGCCGCCCGGGTGGCCTCCAGCACGGCGGCCACCCGGCTCACCGAGACGTCCACCGCGCCGCGGGCGGCCATCCCGCTGCCGTTGGTCCCGGTCATGACCAGCTCCAGCCGGGTCGAGCCGGAGGGGACGACCAGGCCCGCCGCCAGCGATCCCTCCCGTACGCCGGAGCGCAGGTCGGCGGCGTCGTCCATGGGGATCACCGTCAGGTCCGGATGGCGGCGCAGCTCGGCCAGCACGGCGGTGGTGACCGGGTCCGAGCCCTCGGCGACGACGCCGACGGGCAGCCGGTCGGAGCCGGCGGTGCCGCCGCCGAGCGCCATCCCGACGAACGCGATGGACACGAACGGCATGATCACCATGAAGAACAGGCCGACCCGGTCGCGCGTGAGGCGTCGCAGGTTGGCGGCCACGAGCGCCGCCACCGGCCGCGGGCGTCCGCTCATAGCAGCAGTCCCTTCCTGAAGCCGGCGACGGCCGTCCCGCCCGCCGCCAGCGCGATGGCGCACAGCACGCCGATCGGGCCGGCCACCGCGCCGACGGAACCCGCCGCGCCCGCGCCCGCCAGCTCGGTCAGCGCCGTGGAGGTCCAGCCGTTCGGGGTGAGCAGCGCCACCGCGCGCAACGGCTCGGGAAGGTCGTAGAGCGGGACCAGGCTGCCGCCGAAGAACGCCGCCACGAACGAGACCACCATGATCACTCCGTCGGCCTGCGCGTCGGTCCGCACCCGGCTGGCCACCAGCATGGTGATCGCGGCGGCGGCCAGCACGTGCGCGACCAGCACCGCGAACACCGCGACCGGATCCCCCCAGGTGGTGCCGAAGATGAGCGTGGAGGAGGCCCAGCAGACGCAGACGCTGACCACGCCCAGCCCGAACCCGACGACCCCCTTGCCGGCGACCGGCACCCACGCCGCGACCGGACCGGCCCGTATCCGGTCCAGGGTGCCGAGCTTGCGCTCGGTGAGCAGGCCGCGGAACGAGGCGCCCACCACGAAGAAGGCGAACAGCGCCGCCATGCCGGAGCCGTAGTAGACCGACAGGTCCACCTTGCCGCCGGAGAGCGGGTCCTCGGCCAGGGTGAGCGCGGGACCCGCGGCCCCGTTCCGCTCCACCAGCTCCTTGACCCGCTCGCCGGGCACTCCGGCGAGCAGGACCGCGTGCACGGCGAGGGTCCTGGCGTCCACCACCGCCGAGATCCGGTCCACGACGGCGCCCGCGACCACCCCGGCCAGCGGCGACTCCGGCGAGGTGAGCACCGCGACGTCGCCGCCGCGCCCGGCCCCCACGCTCTGGCTGAACCCGGCGGGGAACACGATGGCCGAGCCGATCTCCCCGGCGTCCAGCGCCCGCCGCGCCTGCTCCTCGCCGGGCAGGTCGCGCAGGGTCACCGCCCCCTTCAGCTCCTCCGAGGCCAGCACCTCGCGGCGCACGGAGGCGGGGAACTCGCCGCGGTCCAGGTCCACGAAGCCGACGGTGGCGCGCAGCGGCGGATCGTCGCCGCCGAGCGCCAGGCCGAACAGGGTGGCCAGCGTCACCGGCACGATCACCGCGATGACGATCGCGGTGCCGTCACGCAGCCGGGTGCGCAGTTCGAGTGCGCTCACCGTGAGCATCGCCCGCCACATGGTCAGTCCCGTAAGGAGGTGCCGGTGAGGTGCAGGAAGGTCGCCTCGAGGTCGGGCTCGATGACCTGGGTGGCGGTGACGGTGGCGCTGCCCTCCACGGCGGAGATCAGCGCGGGCAGCAGGTATCTGCCGCCCTCGGCGATCAGCCGTACGGACTCGGCGCCGGTCCTGGCCGCCTCGATGACGCCTTCGACGGTGCGGAGCTTGGCGTAGGCCGCCTCCACGTCCCCGTCGAGCACCAGCTCGATCTTGTCGGCGCTGCCGACCATGGCGATCAGCTCGCGCCTGGTGCCCTCGGCGATGATCCGGCCGTGGTCGATGATCGCCACCCGGTCGCAGACCCGCTCGACCTCCTCCATGTAGTGGGAGGTGTAGAGCAGCGACATGCCGTCGCCGACCAGGAGTTCCAGGCCGTCGAGGATCGCCTTGCGGCTCTGCGGGTCCACCCCCACGGTCGGCTCGTCCAGGATCAGCACGTCGGGGCGGTGCAGGAGGGCGGCGCCGATGTTGATCCGCCGCCGCATCCCGCCGGAGTAGGTGTCCAGCCTGCCGTCGGCCCGGTCGGACAGCCCGATCAGGTCGAGCACCTCCTCGATCCGGGCGGCGAGCCCGCGCCGGGTCAGGCCGAACAGCCTGCCGAAGAAGCGCAGGTTCTCGCGGCCGGTCAGCTCCGGATACAGGGCGATCTCCTGCGGGACGTAGCCGATCCTCGCCTTGGCGCGCCTCGGGTCGGCCGCCAGGTCCGTGCCGCCGACCAGGACGGTGCCGGCGTCGGGGCGCAGCAGGCCGACGAGCATGGAGATCGTCGTGGTCTTGCCGGCGCCGTTCGGGCCGAGCAGGCCGTAGGCCTGGCCCGGCGCTATCGAGAAGCCGACGTCCTCGACCGCCGTCACGTCCCCGTACCTCTTGCGCAGGCCCTCGCAGGCCAGCGTGGCCGTCACCGCGGGCCCCAGCCCTCGGCGGCGGTCAGCCCGGGCGGCTCGCCCTTGTCGGCGACGTTCCCGGCGAACACCTGCCGCGCCAGGTCGGTGCCGAGCTGGAAATCGAGCGGGCTGTTGCCGGTGATCCGGTTCCACAGCACGTGGTTGTCCAGGGCGTCGTCGCCGCCCCACTCCCTGGAGGAGCCCATCACGAAACCCGCCCCCATCACGGACTCCCCGCTGGGGTGGTTGTCGTGGATGTGGTTGTCGACGACGCTCACCCGGTGGGTGCCGATCAGCGCCAGGCCGACGCCGGAGATCGGCGGCCCCGCCGCGCCGAGGCCGTCCGGCTCCACGCCGGCGGCCAGGTCGTTGCCGTACAGGTCGTTGCCGGCGACCAGGCAGTCACGCACGCCGCCCTCCGGCTCGCCCTCGTAGACCTGGTTGAGCAGCAGCACGCCGATCGCGTTGCCGTGGCAGGAGTTGCGCACCACCCGCGCGCCGGAGGAGTTGTCGACGAAGACGCCGAAGGCGTTGGCGAAGGTCTCGTTGCCGTCGAGCAGCGCGCCGGAGCGGGGGCAGAAGCTGAGGGCGACGCCGCCGTACTGGCTGCCCGAGGCCCGGCAGCCGGTGACCGCGCAGCCGCTCGACTCGCGCAGGTAGACGCCCCACACGGCGTTGTCCTCGGCGGTCACCTCGTGGACGGTCACGCCGGAGACGGTGTGGGCGTAGATCCCCGCCCCGGAGAAGCCGCGCACGGACAGCTTCTCCACCCGCACGTCGGCGACGCCCTCGCCGTGCACGGTCACGCCGCTGACCACGTCGTCGCCCGCGTCGTGCAACCTGGGCACGCCGACCGGCCCGCCCTCGCCAGGCGCCAGCACGGTCCGGCCGGCCCCGGCCCCGGTCAGGGTCACCCCCGGGTGCCTGATCCACACGTGCTGCCGGTGGACGCCCTCCGCCAGCGAGATCCGCGCCCCCGGGCCCGCCTCGTCCAGCGCCCGCTGGATCGACTCTCCGGGCCGTACCGTCATCGTCCGCGTCATCCCACGCTCCCGTCCACGAACACGATCGCCAGCGATACGAACAGGCCGTCGCCGCTCCCCCAGCGGGCGGCCCCGGCCACGATCCCGCCGTCGCCGCTCCGCCGTCGGGCCGCACCCGCCGCGGTCCCGGCGAGGGTTCGGCCCGCGCCGTCCGGGGCTGGGCGCAGCCGCGCCAGGGCGGCCCGGCCGCTCGCGCCCCGGACCGTGTACGCCGCGCCGCCGGTCAGCCGCAGCCCGGTCGAGGCGGCCAGTTCGCCGGCAGCCTCCTCCAGCAGGGAGGCGCTCCAGCCGGACGGCGGGCGGGCCTCGGCCTCGAAGTCGTGCCAGGTGAACCCGGGAGGCCGGCTGCCCACGGCCTTGATGAGGCTCTCCTTGACGGAGAACGCGGCCGGTCCGGGCCCCAGCGCGCGCTCGGCGGCGGTGGTGAGCCGGCGGGCGAACACGTCCCCGCCCCGGCGGGCCGCGCGGGCGATCCGGTCGACCTCCACGATGTCCACGCCCATGAGGGCGGCGCCGGCGCTCACGCCAACGCCCCCGAACAGCGGTCCGCGAAGGGCATCAGCGCGGCGGTGTACTCGTCGGCGCGCTCGACCATCGGGATGTGCCCGCAGTCCTCCACGAGCAGGATCTCGTTGCCCGGGTAGCCGGCCAGCACCTCCAGCCACGGATCGACGGGCGTCATCCTGTCGTGCCTGCCCCAGAGGTACATGGCCGGGCAGGACACGCGGTCCAGCGCCGCCCGCACCCGGTACCCGCGGGTGGCCTTGAGGCTGCGGGCCATGCTCACCATGGACTCGGGCCGCCGCAGCATGTCGCCGACCTCCGCCATGCGGTCGTCGGAGAACAGGCTGCGCCCGCCGTGGAACAGCGCGGCCACCATGCGCTCCCCGAACTCGTCGCCGAACGGCCGCACGCTCCCCCGCCGGTCGAAGCTGAGCCCGACGTCGGGGTCGGCGGTGAGGCCGGGCGCGCCGCTGACCACGATGCCGAGCACCCGGTCGGGGCGGCGGCCCGCCAGGTCGATGGCGACCAGGCCGCCCAGCGAGTTGGCGCACAGGATGATCTCGCCGGCCCCCGCCTCGTCGCAGGCGCGCAGCAGCGCGTCGCCGAGCCGCTCGATCGAGCCGGCGACCCGGCGGTCGAGCGCGCAGATGGCCTCGTTCGTACGCAGCACCGGCAGGCCGGCCCGCTCCAGGTGGCGGTAGGGGTGCTCCCAGATCCAGCCTCCCGCGAACAGCGCGGACATGAACACCACGGCGGGCCTGGGGCTGTCGCCGAGCCGGTGCTCGGCGGTGAAGTCCATCATCGAGGCTCCGGTCACTTCCGTCTCCACATGGTTCGCAGGGGGCTCGGGCATCACAGCGTGGCGGCGTCCTCCGGGGTCCACCCGCACGCGCACGCCGCGCCGTCACCGGTCGCGACGACGGCGGCGCAGCTTGGGCAGCGGGCGTAGTCCCGCGCGGAGGCGGGGTACCAGACGCTGGTGTGCACGCGGGTGCACAGGCCGCTCCTGAAGAAGCGGCGCATGGCCCGCTGGTGCGGCCGGGCGTGCACCGCGCGCAGCGACTCCGGCCGGTCGAAGGCGCTCAGCGTGAACTTGCGGTCGCCGGCGTCGAAGGTGGCCGCCCCGAGGAAGCCGCGCGACGCCCGCAGCGACTTGACGATCTCCACGCTGAGCAGGTCCACGTCGGCGGCCTCCGCGTCGTCGCGGATCTCCAGCCAGGTCAGCACCAGCGCGCCGGGGCGCTCGGTGCGGCCCGTGGGAACCCTGGCGCTCATGCCGTACTGGCGGGTCTCGTCAGCGGCCGGTACGAATCGCGCCGCGTAACCGAGCGCCTCGGCGAGCGCGAGCCTGTCGTAGCTCCTGCGGACGTGCGCGCCGTCCTGGTCGAGCGTCACCAGGTCGGTGCCGGACACCGTGACGGTCCCGTTCGTCGCCGGCATCCCCAGGTACGCGCCGCGATGACCGGCCCGCAACGTCCAGAAGACGGCGACCTCGTCCTCCCCGCCCACCATCCGCTCCACGAGAAACCGCTGACCGGCGAACCGCCCCAGCACCCGCGCCGCGTACCCGGCCAGCCCCTCACCGCTCAGCACGCCTCCCGAGTCGGGATCGGCATAGGACGCCGCCGTGGCCGCCACCGCCGCCGGATCCCCCGCGCTCCAGGCCGCCAGCTGCGCCTCCACGACCTTCCGCACCTCCACGTCACCCACGCGCCCCTCCCCACTCCAGAAGACGAGAGGAGAAAGGCACGACGCCCTCCACCACCCGGCCCCGGCGGTCGTCCTCCGGGAGGTGGGGGGAGGAGAGGGCGACGGCCAGGGCGTGGCTGCCGGTGTGGCTGATGGAGACGCGGATGCCGCGGGGGTCGGTCCGCGCGGCCAGGTCAGAGTGCAGGTGGACGGCCGGTGGGTGGCCGTCCAGGCAGGTCGCGTCGGCCTGGCAGGCCGGGGTGGGCAGGGGCAGGATCTCGACCTGGCCGAGGTGGGTCGCGGTCGGCGGCAGGCCGAGGAGCCGCAGCACCGCCCGCTTGCCGGCCAGCCGCCCGGCCCAGTGGTCCAGGGTGCGCCCCGACGACCGCACCCGCTCGGCGGAGGTGAAGACGTCCTCGACCCGCATCCCGTCGAGCAGCTCCACCGGCCGCGTGAGCCCGGCGTAGCCGACCGCCGCGCCGCCCCAGCGCTTCACGCCGCCACCTCCCTGGCCAGGCGGCGCAGGGTGCCGGGATCGGCCATGCTCAGGCAGCGCGCCCCGGCCCGGCGGGACAGCCCGGCCAGGACCTTGCTGTCGCCGACCTCCACCCCGGGCGCGACCGCGTCGACCGCGCCGACCGTACGGGTCCACAAGACCCTGCCGGTGAGCTGCGCCACCAGCGCCCGCCGGAGCGCGCCGAGGTCCGTGGTGGGCTCGCCGGTGACGTTCGGCACGACGGGGACGCGGGGCTCCCGCATCGGGGCCGCGTCCACCGCCGCCGCCCAGCCCGGCACCGCGCCGGCCATGAGCGGGGAGTGGTACGCGCCCCCCACCTTGAGCGGCACGATCTTGGTGGCGTCCGTGGCGAGCTTCTCCAGCCGGTCCAGAGCCGGGACCGCACCGGAGACGACCACATGACCGGGCGCGTTCTCCAGCCCCACCACGACGGGCTCCCCCGGCGCCGCGGCCGCCGACGCCAGCTCCTCCACCCTCTCGGCGGACAGCCCCATCACCGCGCGCATACCGCCCGCGGCCTGCCCGGCGCCGGCCATGAGCCGGGCGCGCGTCTCCACCAGGCGTACGGTCCCGGCCAGGTCGAGCACGCCCGCCGCGTGCAGGGCGGTCAGCTCGCCCACGCTGTGCCCGGCCACGACCGCGGGCTCGTACCCCTCCTCCGTCAGCACGGCCAGGGCGGCGAGGTTGCAGGCGGTCACCGCCACCTGGGCGTGCTCGGTCGACACCAGCCGGTCGAGCGGGCCGCGCGCGCACAGCGGCGAGATCGGCCGCGACAGCAGCGCGTCGACCTCGTCCAGCCGGTCGCGGGCCACCGGCCTGCGGCGCAGCCACGCCCCCATGCCGACCCGTACGGTGCCCTGGCCGGGGAAGAGATAGCCGAACATGAAGTGAGCTCCATTCACAGGCGGCGGCGCGGCCGGCGCTCCTCGTGGGCCGGCCGCTCGGTACCGAGGAAGCCGAGCAGCAGCTTGTTGACCTGGTCGGGGGCGTCGAGGGGCAGCCAGTGCCCGGCGTCCTCGATCCGTTCGTAGCGCCAGGGCCCCTTGACGAACTTGCCGGAGGCGGCCATGCCCTCCTCCAGCAGCGCCTTGTCGCCCGCGCCCCAGATGCCCAGGGCCGGCGCGAGCACCGGCGGGAAGCGGCGGGTGATCCGCAGCTCGGAGGCGGGCGAGCGGTTGGCGCGGTACCAGTTGAGCCCGGCGGTCAGCGCGCCCGGCCTGGCCAGGTCGCGCAGGTAGCGGTCGTGGTCGCCGTCCCTGCCCATGATCTCCTTGAACAGCCGCCAGCCGTTGCGGCGCAGCAGCTCCTCGCTCACGCCGGGGAACTGGTAGAAGAGCATGTACCAGGAGGCCGCCCGCTGCTCGATCGACGGCGTGGCGAAGACGCCGGGGTGACCGACCGACAGGGCCACCAGGTGGTCGATCCTGCGCGGCATGAGGAAGGCGTACATCCAGGCGATGGCCGCGCCCCAGTCGTGGCCGACGAGGTGCGGCCGTCTCACGCCGAGCTCCATCGTCAGCGCCACGACGTCGTTGACGATGGTCTGCATCCCGTACGCCTCGACCTCCTGCGGCTTGCCGGAGTCGCCGAAGCCGCGCAGGTCGGGCGCGATGACCCGGAAGCCGCCTTCGACCAGCGCGGGGATCTGGTTGCGCCACAGGTAGGATGAATCGGGGAAGCCGTGCAGCAGCACGACAGGAGGGCCCTCGCCCTCGTCGACGTAGGCGAGGTCGACGCCGTTGACGTGGACCGTCTTCTTCTCCATCATGCCGTCTCCCTGAACAACCGCTCAGCGAAGAACTCGCTGAAGCCGAACTCGGGCACCTCTTCGGGGGCGACCATGTTGAGCAGTCCCGTCACCTGCGCGGCGAAGTTCCTGGCCATCAGCCGGCGCACCCGGCGCCTGCGCTCGACGGCGGCGGGCCCGAACTCGACGTGCAGCCTGCTGATGATGGAGGCGCCGAAGTCCAGCCGCTCCAGGCGGAACTCCCGCTCCTCGACGTACGGCGCGAAGGCGGCAGGCGACCAGTCGGCCGAGCCGAGCAGGATGTCGCAGACGGTCCTGGAGTCGCGCAGCGCGCAGGACAGGCCGGTGCCGAGCACGGTGTCGGCGTTGCCGGCCTCGTCGCCGATCAGCACCACGCCCTCGGTCAGCGGCGGCCCCTCGGGGACGCTGGACACCGACGGCCACACCGACAGCGGCCCGGCGGGCGTGGCCGCGGTCACCGCCTTGCCGTGGTCGGGCAGGCACTTGAGCTCGTACGCGGCCAGGAACCGGTCCACGCCGCCGGGCCCCCGGTAGCGGTGCTTGTTCACGGTGGGGAAGTTGAGATAGAGGCGGGCCCGGCCGTAGCCCTGCGGGAAGACCATGAACATGACGTCGCCCTCGGTGCCCATGGCCTGCACGTCGGGCGGCCAGCCGTCCATGCCCTCGACCATCATGCCGCCGCCCCAGTGGTGCATGGAGTTGCGCATCGTGATGCCCACCTGGCGGCCGACCGTGCAGCCCCGGCCGGTCGCGCCGAGCACGATCCGGGGGCGCAGCTCGCGCGGGCCCAGCGGCGTGCCGTACGAGACGACCGGGCGCGGCCCCGGCGTGACCGTGATCTTGGCGGCCGCCATCTCCAGCCGGGCGCCGGCGGCCACGGCCTGCTCCGACATCAGCTCGCACACGGCGTGGTGCGGGAAGGCCATCGGGCCGCCGAAGCCGGGGATGAAACCGGTCATGTCCACGGCCTCGACCTCGTCGTCGGCGACCGCCTCGTCCCAGGTCATCCACTCGCGGATCTCCCAGCCGCCGCCGTCCCAGAAGCAGTCCTCCACGCCCAGGCGGCGGGCCTCCCTGATGCCCCACGGCGCCAGCCACTCGCCGCGCACCAGGTCCTTGTAGGCCTCCTGCTTCTCCAGCACCACCACGGACAGGCCGCCCGCCGCCAGCTTGCAGGCCGCGGACGCTCCGGCGATGCCGCCGCCCACGATGACGACGTCGGGCTGCTCGGACACGTGTGTCAACTCCCCCACCTCTCCCAGTAGGTGCGTTCCTCCGCGCTGTAGCGCTCAGCCGGGCGAAAGTCGGTTCCCAGGGTGTAGGCGACCGGGATCATGCACACCTGAGTGACCCCCGACGGGATGCCGAGCAGGCGCCCGACCTCCCGTTCGTGGGGGACGTGCAGGCAGGTGATGGTGCTGCCGAGGCCCCTGCTGCGCAGCGCGAGCTGGAAGGACCAGATGGCCGGGAAGATGGAGCCGTAGAAGATGCTGGCCCTGGTCTCGCCGTGCCGCACCAGGTGGCCGGGGTCCTCCGCGACCTTGTCCGCCATCCGCACCCGCCACGCCTCGTTGATGGCCGCGATGTCCGGCGGTCGGCCGAGCACGCACGGGATGACGAGGACCGGCACCGCTTCGAGCGTCTCGGTGAGCGCGAGCGCGGAGGCGTAGTTGCGCTTGGCGCGGGCGTCGTTGCGGCGGCGGCCGGCGTTGGTCCAGATGTCGTTGCGGTGGAAGGTCCAGGACGAGCGGATCATCTCCGCCAGCTTCGCCTTCACCGCCGGTTCGGTGATCACCAGCCAGCGCCAGTTCTGGTGGTTGTTGGCCGTCGGCGCCTGCACCGCGACCTCCAGCGCCTCCCGTACGATCTCGGGCGGTACCGGCCGGTCCAGGTCCAGCCGGCGGCGCACGGACCGCGTCGTCGTCAGCAGCCGGTCGGTCTCGGCCACGTCGAAGGGCGGTGTGCTCATACCGCCCCCAGCAGAACGGCGCCCGACACCGACCCGGGGGCGGCGGTGAGCGCGAGCGCCTGCTCCACCGGCCCCGGCAGCACGGGATCGGTCAGATACCGGCCGAGGTCCCCGGCGACCGGCCGGGCGAGCCCGGTGAGCGCGGGCGCGATCCCGTCGCGGACGGCCAGCGCGGCCATGGCGATGTTCATCGCCCCGCTCGCCGCCTGGCAGTCGCCGATCAGTGCGGCCGACGAGGTCAGCACCCCGCCCGCCGTCCCCAGCACCGCCGCCGCCTCCTCGCCGTCCCGCGACGAACCAGCACCCACCCCGACCACCACCCCCGCCCGCAACCCCAGCCCTCGCGCCACCCCGCCCATTGCGGAGGTCGAGGAGATGGGGGAGGTCCCGGAGTCCGGCGACTTCGCGGAGACCGCGAGTTCCGCCGTGGCCACGGACGTCGCCCCTCCCGCACCGACCGCTTCTGTAGGCGAACTGAGAGATTCAGCGGTTCGCGCGCCCGCCGGGACATGGGCGTCTGTGGGGTTGTGGGTGGCGTGGGTGGTGGCGAGCACTCGGGCGTAGGCCCGGCCGCCGCGGCCCGCGCAGTGGTCGGCGGACTCGACGACGAAGGCCACCGCCGCCGATCCCGGCACCGGCTCCGCAGCGCCTGTCTCGTACGGGGTCGGCGGGTCGGAGGGGTCACCGAACGCCTCGCCGGGCCGCTCGTCGGCCGCGACCACCAGGACCACCTCGGCCTTGCCCGCGCTGATCAGCTCAAGGGCGCAGTCGAGCGCGATCGAGGCCGACGCGCCGCCGTTGCAGATGGTGGTGGTCGGCCCGCGCAGGCCCAGTGTCTGGCAGACGGCTCCGCCGGTGGCGTTCAGCACGACGTTGGAGAAGCTCAGGACCGCCGGCTTGTTCGGGTTGAGCGCGATGCTCTCGTCGAAGCCGCCGGTGCTCTCGGCCGACCCCGCGCCGGTGGCGAAGATGAGCCCGACGTCGTCCAGCGCCTTCCTGGGCAGCTTCAGCCCCGCGTCCTCCCACGCCAGGCGCGAGGCCGCGATCGCCATCCGGGACAGCCGGTTCATGTGCCGCCACAGCGAGCGCGGCGCGTACGTCCGCCCGTCCAGCGACGGCGGGCGGCCCGCCGCGCGGAGCCCGGCCGAGATGGCGGCGCTCACCTCGGCGATGCCCGTGCCCGCGCCGGTGACCGGCCCCAGCCCGGTGATCACCGCCTCCCTGCGGGGCGGGTCCTCGTACGCGCGCGGCCCGCGTGGCCGCGTCAGCACGAGGGAGACGTTGTTGCCGCCGAACGCGTAGTTGTTGGACACGACCGTCTCGATGTCCATGGGCCGGGCCACGTTCGGCACGAAGTCCAGGTCGGTGGCCGCGGGCTCCCCGTCGAAGCCGATCGTGGGCGGGGCCACGCCGTGGCGCAGCGCCAGCACCGCGGCGACCGCCTCGACCGCGCCCGCCGCGCCGAGCGTGTGACCGAGGAAGGACTTGATGCTGCTGGTGGGCACCTGCCCGGCGCGCTCGCCGAACACCAGGCGCATCACCTTGGCCTCCATGGCGTCGTTGGCCGGGGTGCCGGTGCCGTGACCGCTGACGTAGTGCACGTCGCCGGGCGACAGGCCCGCGTCGGCGAGCGCGCGGCGCATGGCCGCGGCCCCTCCCCTGCCGGTCGGGTCGGGCGCCGTCGCGTGGTAGGCGTCGGCCGACAGGCCGTAGCCCGCGACCTCGGCCAGCGGGACCGCCCCCCGGGCCAGGGCCAGGTCCAGCGGCTCCAGCAGCAGGAAGGCCGCCCCCTCGCCCAGGTTGAGCCCGTCGGAGCGGCTGTAGGGGCGGCACGGGCCGGTGCTGAGCGCCTGCAGCCCCGCGAAGCCCGCGTACGTGCCGAACAGCAGCGGGTCCACGCCGCCGGCCAGGACGGCGTCCGCCTCGCCGGCCAGGATCTTGTCCTTGGCGAGGCCGACCGCGTTCCCGCCGGCCGCGCAGGCGGTCGAGACCAGGATGCGGGGCCCGCGCAGGCCCAGCCGTTCGGCGACCACGTCGCCGGTGCGGTGCATCGGCTGGTAGCGCCCCGCCTGGTCCGGTGTCGCCTGGCACTTGCCGAGGATGATCCCGAACCGCCCGGGGTCGGCGGCCGTCAGGCCCGCCATCGCCTGGCGCGCGGCGACGAGCGCCAGCTGGGCGGTACGGTCGAGAGAGGCGTCGGCGTCCGGCAGTTGCGACGTGATCCACTCGTCGGGCACCTGACCCGCGTGCCTGGCCTCGAACACCGCGTACGCCTCGTCCCGCACGGGGGTGAGGCCGCCGCTGCCGCTGGTCAGCCGGAGCCAGAAGTCCGCGGGGTCGCGACCGGCCGCGCAGATGATGCCCAGGCCGGTGACGACGACGGGCCGCAGCGCCATGGATGTCTCCTTCACGAGAAGCGGGCCGGCCGATCAGATGATCGGCACGCTCCAGCTCTTGGGGACGATGTAGGGACTGGTGAGCGTGGTGACGCCGACGCCGCCGGCCGACAGTTCGAGCCCGGCCGCGGCCAGGTCGCGGTCCACGCGGGCCAGGCCGAGCGTGGCGTTCAGCCCGACGCTGTGCACGGCGTGCACGACCTCGCCGATGACCTGGTCGCCCGCCATGAGCCGGGTGCCCGGTGCGGGCACGCCGACCGCGCAGGTGAAGCCGACGGTGGAGCGCCCGGCGCCCGACTCGAAGGCCTCCAGCACGGCCTCGCGGCCCACGAACGACTCCTTGGTGATGTCGACCAGCCAGTTGGCGCCGATCTCGATCACCGAGGCGCCCGGGGTGGCCTCGTGGCGCGGCATCGGCTGGCGGACCTCGAGCATCGCCAGCTCCAGGGCCTCCTGCCCTGCGGGGCGGGCGTGCTCGACCGACAGGCTCCACAGGCCCGGGGCCGACTCCCGGGGCACGATCATCTGGTATCCGTACTCGCCGGTGAAGCCCGTCCTGGCGAAGACGACGTCCACGCCGTCCCAGGTGGCCTCCGCCACGGACTCGAACGGCAGCGAGGCCAGCTCGGCGTCGATCAACCGGCCGACGACGCCCCAGGCGTACGGGCCCTCCAGCCCGACGATCGCCAGTTCCTCCGAGCGGTCGGCGATCTCGGCGCCCTCGTCGTTCCGCGCCCGCAGGTGCTCCAGCAGGCGGGCGCCCGCGCCGCAGGAGCTCTCCAGGAGGATCCCGTCCTCCCGGCCGAAGGCGATCACCTGGTCCACGATCCGCCCGTCCTCGTCGAGGACGAGGCTCATCATGCAGCGGTCGGAGGTGAGGTACTCCACGTCGCGGGCCAGCACCCGCTGGGCGAACTCGACCGCGGCGGGGCCGGTGATCTCGATGAGCCGGTGCCCGCCGAGGTCGATGACCGCGGCGCGTTCCCTCAGCGCCGTGTACTCCTCCGACAGCGCCTCGGGCGAGGCCGAGAAACGCAGCGGCACGGTCGCGTCGCCGATCTCGCCGTAGACGGTGCCCTCAGGATGCGTGGCCGCGAGGACGTTGGTCATGGTTCACACCTTTCGCACAGAACGTTGACCCGCCGGATCGGCGATCGTGAGAATTCCTTCGGCGGCCACCTGGCCCGCCACCCGGGCCGACACGCGGAACTCCGCGAATCCGCCGCCGCCTCCGGTCCGCTCGGCCGTCAGGGCGAGCTGGTCGCCGGGGACGACCGGGCGCCGGAAGCGCATCGACCTGACGCCCGCCAGGTAGCTGATCTCGCTGGCTCCGGCCAGGGCGAAGACCACGCCGGCGAGCTGGGCCAGCGCCTCGACGATCACGATCCCGGGCAGCACCGCCTCGTTCGGGAAGTGGCCCTGGAACCACAGCTCCGTGCCGGCGACGTTCTTGGTGGCCGTGCCCTTGACCCCCGGCTCCACCTTGCCGACCCGGTCCAGCAGCAGCATCGGCCAGCGGTGCGGCAGCACCGCGCGGATCTGGTCGTGGGTCAGCCCGTTCACCGGCCGCAGGCCGGCGGGCTTCGCCTCGGTAACCGTCATCCCCGGGCCCGCAGCGCCGGGTTGATCTCGTCGGCCAGCCGCGACACCGAGCCGAAGACGGCCATCTCGCTGTCGTAGAGCGCGACCCCGAACTCCGCCTCGATGGCGACGTAGAGTTCGAGCACGTCGAGGCTGTCCAGCTCCAGGCCCCGGCCGAACAGCGGCTGGTCGTCGGTGATCCAGCCCGGCTCGATCTCCAGGTCGAGCCGCGAGACGATCATCTTCTTGATCTGGTCGCAGGTCTGCTGGCGTTCGGCGGCCTTCGCGCGCAGTTCGTCGATGGTCATGATTTCTCCTAAGAACACGGCCTAGTGCCTTGGGTCGGGAGGGCCGGCTCACCCGAGGCCGCCGCCGTGGGCGACGACCACCGAGCCGGACATGTACGACGCCTTGTCGGAGGCCAGGAAGCTGACGATCGAGGCGATCTCCTCGGGCCGGCCCATCCGGCCGAGGCGGATGCGCGACTCGTACTGCTTCCTGATGGCGACGGGGACCTTGCGGGTCATGTCCGTGGCGACGAACCCGGGCGCGACGACGTTGGCCCGCACGCCGTGCGGGGCCGCTTCGTTGGACAGCGCGTGCGTGAAGGCGATGATGGCGCCCTTGGAGGCCACGTAGTTCGTCTGGCCGGGGAAGCCGCCGTCCAGCCCGCTGGAGGAGGACAGGGTCACGATGGAGCCGCTGCGCTGGTGCTGCATCAGCTTCAGCGCCTCCCGGCAGGTCAGGAAGGTGCCGATGAGGTTGGTGTCCACCGGGCCGCGGAACTGCTCCAGGCTCATGGCGATGAGGAAGCGGTCCTGGGTGATGCCGGCGCTGGTCACCAGCACGTCGAGGCGGCCGTGGTCGGCCCGGATCTCCCGGAACACGCGACGTACCGACTCCTCGTCGGTGACGTCCGCCCGCGCGCTCGTCGCGCTGCCGCCTTCCTCCTCGATGAGGGCGACGACCTCCTTGGCGTCCTGTTCCGACCTGGCGTAGTTGACGATGACGTGGGCGCCCTCCCTGGCCAGGTCGAGCGCGACGGCCCGGCCGATCCCGCGCGACCCCCCTGTGACCAGGGCCACGGAGCCTTGGGTGAACAGCATCGGCGTCTCCAGGAATTCGGCAATCGCAGAATGACTTGTCTGGATCTACCCCATGTAAGCTACTAACTGGGGATATCACGCCTGTATCATGCGGATATCCCCGCATTGACTGAGGTAATCGACATATTCGATGCTGACGCCATGGATCAGCGCGAGGCCGATGTATTGGTGGTCGGGGGCGGGCCCGTCGGATTGTCCGCGGCCATCGAGCTTTCCCGCCACGGAATATCCACCTTGCTGGTCGAAAAACACGAGGGGACGTCGCACTTCCCCAAGGCCCGGCTCATCACCACCCGCACGATGGAGATTTTCCGTTCGTGGGGAATTCAGGACGAGGTGGAAGCCGCGGGAATGCCGCGCGAAGAGTTCCTCGCCGTGGGCGTCGGCAGCTCGCTGACCGCGGACGACTTCGTACGGTCGGCGGCGGCGCTGCGGCGCGACGCCCCGCACAGCCCCACCTACACCTTCCTCTGCTCCCAGGACCTGCTGGAGGTCATCCTGCGCCGCACCGCCGAGTCGGGGCCGGCGACGGAGGTCAGGTTCGGCACCACCATGACGTCGATGCGCGAGGTCGCGGGCGGCGTCGAGGCGGTCGTCTCGGGCGGCGGCGAGGAGACCCTGGTGCGCTGCCGGTACGTGGTCGCCGCCGACGGCAGCCGCAGCGGGGTGCGCGACTCGCTCGGCATCAAGGCCGAAGGGCCGCCGGTGCTCGGCCACATGATCAGCATCATGTTCGAGGCCGACCTGGGCTTCCTGCCCCGCGACCGGCGGGCCGCGCTGTCCTTCCTGCGCGACCCGCCGTGCGCCGTGGAGGCGGTCGACAGCGGGCGGCGGTGGATGGTGCAGACCGGGTACGAGCCCGAGGAGGGCGGCAGCCCGGCCGACTTCACCGAGGAGGCTTGCCTGGCCGCCGTGCGCGCCGCCGTCGGGGTGCCCGGCCTGCCGGTCACCATCCTCGGCGTGATGCCCTGGCTGCAGCAGGCCAAGGTCGCCGACGGCTTCCAGTCCGGCCGGGTCTTCCTGGCCGGGGACGCCGCGCACGTGGCGACGCCCCAGGGCGGGTTCGGCATGAACTGCGGCATCCAGGACGCCCACAACCTGGCCTGGAAGCTGGCCGCCGTGCTGCGCGGCGCGGCGGGCCCGGCGCTGCTGGACACCTACACGGCCGAACGGCGTCCGGTCGCCGTGTGGACCGTGGACGAGAGCCTGAACAACGCCCTGATCACCTTCAACATGATGGAGGGGCGGCTGTCCATGCGGGAGGCCGTCGACCAGCAGGCGGGCCGGCGCAGCTGCGAAGGGCTGGTGCTCGGCTTCGCGTACGAGTCCGCGGCCGTGGTCCCGGACGGCACCCCCGCGCCCGCGCCCGCCGACCCCTACCGCACCTACGTCCCCTCGGCCCGGCCCGGCCACCGCGCCCCCCACGTGTGGCTGACCGGCCCCGGCGGGCAGGTCTCGACCCTGGACCTGCTCGGCCCCCGCTTCACCCTGATGACGGCGGACCCCGCGTGGGCGCGCGCCTCCGCCCAGACCGGCGCCGACCTGGCCACGGTCCAAATCTCCCCCACCGGCGCGTACGACTCGGCGACCTGGACAGAGGAGTACGGCGTCGGCGAGACCGGCGCGGTCCTCATCCGCCCGGACGGCCACGTCGCCTGGCGAACCACGTCCCCTCCGCACGACGCGGCGCAAGAGCTGTCCACAGCGCTCTCGGCCATCCTCGCCCGAAACTGACACCCGCCCCGACCGCAAGCGCGCAGGTCAAAGGCACCCGAACGCGGGCACGGCGCAGGCGGGCGCGCAGATCAGGCGCTCCTCGGACGCGGGCGCGCAGATCAGCGCCGCCCCGAACGCGGGCGCGCTGAGCATGGGCGCGGCGCACGCGGGCGACGCGGACGCAGGGAGCGCCGCGCGGGTCAGACGCGGGCGACGCGGGTGCGGAGGCGGGCGGCGCCGAGGCGGAGGGAGAGCGGGTTGCCGCAGGAGGTGGCGACGAGGTCGGTCACCGCCTCGGGGCCGAGCGCCGTGCCCGCCGCCCCCACGAGCATGTCCGCCAGCTCACGCGCCGCCTCCTCCCCCAGCGGCGCGAGGAACACGCGGTGCGCGCCCTGCCTGGCGACCAGGTCGTCCAGCGGGTCGGCGCTGGTCACCACGACCCGGCAGCCCGCGCCGCCCGGCAACAGGGACGCCACCTCGTCGCCGTCGCCGGCGTTGTCCAGCACCACCAGCATCCTTCGGCGGGCGGTCCGGCTGCGGTACAGGGCCACCTTCTCGGCATGGTCGGCGGGAAGGTCACGCTCGCCGAGCGCCCGCAGGAACCGGTCCAGCACGGCGTGGCCCTCGATGCCCGCGAGGTCGGCGAAGAGCTGGCCGTCGGGGAACCAGTCGATCCTGGCGTGCGCCCACCGCAGCACCAGCGTGGTCTTGCCGACCCCCGGCGGACCCGTGACCACAAGAGCGCCGGGCGCCTCCCGCCCGGGCCGCAGGGCGGCGTCGAGCCCGGCCAGCTCCCCGTCCCTGCCCACGAACGGCAGCACCTGCGGCGGCAGCTGGCTGGGCACGACCGGGGCGGGCCGCTGCGCGGGCGGGCGCATCAGCGCGGTCTCGTCGCGCAGGATCTGCTCGTGCAGCCGCCGCAGCGCGGGCCCCGGCTCCAGGCCGATCTGCTCCAGCAGGAAGCGCCGTGTCTCCTGGTACGTGCGCAGCGCCTCGGCCCGGCGCCCGGCGCGGTACTGGGCCAGCATCAGCTGGGCGCGCACCCGCTCGCGGAACGGCGACTCGGCGACCAGGGCGAGCAGCTCGGGGATCACCTGATGGTGCCTGCCCAGCTCGATCTCCAGCTCCAGGCAGGTCTCCAGCGCCTCCAGCCGCCACTCGGCCATCCGCGCGACGTCGTACCGCAGCCCTCTGAGGTCCTCGAACGGGCTGCCGCTCCACAGCGCGAGCGCCTCGCGCAGCAGCGTGACGGCGCCCTGCTGGTCGCGGGCGGCCTGCTCGCGCGCCCGCGCCACCATGGCGGTGAACCTGAGCCAGTCGATGCTGTCGTCGGGCGCCCGCAGGAGATAGCCGGGGCTGGAGGTCTCGATCACGCCCGCGCCGAGCCTGCGGCGCAGCCGTGACACGCAGATCGCGACCTGCCGCCAGGCGCTGCGCGGCGCGGAGCCGGCCCACACCGCCTCGACCAGCCGGTCCACGCTGATCACCCGGTTGGCGTTCAGGAGCAGGCAGGCGAGGATGGCCAGCTCCCTGTTGGCGCTCATCGGCAGCTCGTCGCCGTCCTTGAACACCCTGAGCGGCCCCAGCACGCGGAACTCGAAGGCGGGCCCCGGCGCGGGCCCGGACAGCGGCGCGCCCATCAGGCGGCCCCGGCCGCGCGGCGCCGGAGCACGTCGGCGGCCCGTGAGGTGCCGCCGGCGGCCCTGATGTCGCGGCGCATCGCCTCGGCGTTGCGCCGCGACTCCGGGTCAGCCGCCACCGCGAGGACCGCGTCGACCAGGCTCTCCGGGGTCAGCTCGGCCGGCTCGACGACCCGGCCGAGCCCCAGCTCGCCGATCCGCCGCGCGGCCGGCCGGTCGACGGCCGTGGCCGGCACCACGACCATCGGGCAGCCCCAGTAGAGGGCCTCCATGGCCGTGCCCATGCCGCCGTGGGTGACCGCCACCGAGGCGTGTTCGAGCACGCGCAGGTGGGACACCCACCGGCGCACCTCGATCGTGGGCGGCAGCGGGCCGAGCTCGGCCGGGTCCATGCCGTCGCCCAGCGTCACCACGCCGTGCCAGGGCAGCTCGGCGAAGGCGCGCACGCAGGTGCGCACCAGGTCGGGGCGCCCGCTGGCGACGGTGCCGAAGGACAGCAGCGCGACCGGCAGCCCGTCGCCCGGCGGCTCCCATCCGGACAGGAAGGCGCGCTCTCCGAGGCACGGTCCGACGAACGCGAACCGCTCGTCGAAGGTCTCGCCGGCGAACTGGAACGAGCGCGGCAGGGTGACCAGGTTGGAGTCCTGGACCTCCCACCACAGCTCGGCCGGGTCCGCCTCGACGCCGTGCGCGAGCGCCAGGTCCCGCGTCCTGCCGAGCATGTCGTCGACCCAGCCGGGCAGCTCCCGCTCCGCTTCCTGCCCGCCGTAGATGGACGAGAGGTAGGAGAAGTGGGCGTTCGACGCGAACACCGGGATCAGCTGCGTGGCCGGGAGCTTCCACTTCCTTGCCAGGATGCGGCCGGCGTGCAGGATCGAGATGTCGTAGACGATCAGGTCGGGCCGGTCGCGCAGCCGTTCGGCCGCCCGCAGCATCGCCGCGCTCTCGTCCAGGAAAAGGGAGAGCAGGCCCAGCGGGTCGTCCTCCAGCTTGCGCAGATCCACCGACTGGTAGGCCGAGTCGTAACAGAGCACCGTGGCGCCCGCGCCCTCGATCTGAGGCGCCATCGCGCGCGCGGTCAAATAAGTGACCCGGTTTCCCCGGCGGACCAATTCGGCGACCACGGCAAGGTGGGGAATCACATGACCGTGATCGGGCTGACACATGAAAAGAAAGTGCCGCGTCATGTCAACTCTCCCGCTGGTTCAGCGTATCGGTCGCTCACTCAAGCTAATGATCGGCCGCCGGAAGGCAGCACCCCTAAACTCCCCCTCACCGCGGTTCGCCTCCCCCTGATTCCACCCCCATTCCTAGGGGTTCCGCGCGGCCCGCGGCGCTGTTTACCCTGGCCGCAATTGCGAGGAGGACGACGATGCCCACGCGGGTCTGGGACTATCTACCGGAATACGAATCCGAGCGAGCCGACATCATCGACGCCGTCGAGACCGTGTTCCGCTCCGGTCAGCTCGTTCTGGGCGAGAGCGTGCGCTCCTTCGAGGCGGAGTTCGCCGCCTACCACGGGGTGCGCCACTGCGTGAGCGTCGACAACGGCACCAACGCCATCAAGCTGGCCCTGCAGGCGCTGGGCGTGGGCAGGGGCGACGAGGTCGTCACCGTGGCCAACACCGCCGCGCCGACCGTGGTCGCCGTCGACGCGGTGGGGGCGGTCCCGGTCTTCGTCGACGTCGACCCTCGGACGTACCTGATGGACGTCGGCCAGGTGGAGGCGGCCCTCACGCCGCGGACGCGGTGCCTGCTGCCCGTCCACCTCTACGGCCAGTGCGTCGACATGGCGCCGCTGGAGCGGCTGGCGGCCCGCCACGACCTGGTGATACTCGAAGACTGCGCGCAGGCCCACGGCGCCCGCCACCACGGCCGGCCGGCGGGGTCGATCGGCCACGCGGCGGCGTTCTCCTTCTACCCGACCAAGGTGTTGGGCGCCTACGGCGACGGCGGCGCGACGATCACCTCCGACGGCGAGATCGACCGCGCGCTGCGGCGGCTGCGCTACTACGGCATGGAGGAGACCTACTACGTCGTCGAGACGCCCGGCCACAACGCCCGCCTGGACGAGGTGCAGGCGGAGATCCTGCGCCGCAAGCTGACCCGGCTCGACCGCTACGTCGCCGGCCGGAGAGCGGTGGCCGCCCGCTACGCCGACGGCCTGGCCGGCACCGGCCTGGTGCTGCCCGAGACCGCCGAGGGCAACGAGCACGCCTACTACCTGTACGTGGTGCGCCATCCGCGGCGCGACGAGATCATCGAGGCGCTGCGCGGGTACGACATCCACCTCAACATCAGCTACCCGTGGCCGGTCCACACCATGAAGGGCTTCGCGCACCTGGGTCACGCGCCGGGCAGCCTCCCGGTCACCGAGGCGCTGGCCGGGGAGATCTTCTCGCTGCCGATGTACCCGTCGCTGCCGCCCGGCCTCCAGGAGAAGGTCATCTCCGCGCTCCGCGACGTCCTGTGACAGCTCAGGAGGTGTACTCCGGCAGCAGGCCGGCCGCCGCGGCCTCGCCCAGGGTGCGCGCGGTCCTGTCGCGTTCCGAGAGGATCGGCGGCGGGCCGGCGGGCAGCCGCAGCCCGATCTCCTCGTCGAACACCGAGAGGGTCAGCTCGTTCTGCGCGCGGTACTCCGCCGAGAGCAGGTAGCTCACCACGGTGTCGTCCTCCAGCGCGACGAAGGCGTGGCCGACGCCGGGCGGGAAGTAGACGGCGCGGCCGTTGCCGGCGGTCAGTTCCACCTGGTCCCACCGGGCGAAGGTCGGCGACCCGACCCGCAGGTCCACCACCAGGTCGAGGACCCGCCCTCCCGCGCAGTAGACGTACTTGGCGGTGCCGGGCGGCGTGAGCGTGTAGTGGATGCCGCGCACCACGCCGCGCCGGGAGACGTTCCTGCTGGCCTGCGCGACGGGGAAAAGCGGCCGCCCGACCGCGGCCACGAACGCCCTCTCCTGGTAAGGCGAGGCGAAGTCGCCCCGCTCGTCGCGGAAGACGTCCGGATCGAACGCGTACGCGCCGGTCACGGCGAGCTCACGGTGCCTCACGGGCGCCCTCCGGCCCGCCGCGCACGGCCGGGACCCACGGTCAGGCCCCCACGAGGTGGACCTCGGGGACGTACAGGATCCAGCGGCCGCCCGCCTCCCGGAAGGCGGTCTCCTTCGCCATGATCTCCTCCGCGTGGTTCCAGGCGAGCAGCAGCGCGTAGTCGGGGTACGGGTCGGCGAACGCCTCGGGCCCGCGCACCGGGATGTGGGAGCCGGGCGTGAGCCTGCCCTGCTTCGCGGGCGTCGTGTCGCAGACGAACGACACCAGGTCCGGGCCGATGCCGCAGTAGTTGAGCACGGTGGCGCTCTTGGCGGTCGCGCCGTACCCGTAGACGCGGGCGCCCTGATCGCGCAGGCCCGTCAGCAGCGCGACCAGGTCGTCGCGGTTGGCGGCGACCCGGGCCGCGAAGTCGCGCAGCGTCGCCGGTTCGGTCAGCCCCCGGGCCTCCTCCTCCGCCAGCAGGGCGGCCACCGCCGGGGTGGGGGTCCGCGCGCCGCGTCTGGCCAGCGTGTACCGGACCTCGCCGCCGTGCACCGGCAGCCGTTCCACGTCCACCAGCTCGAACCCGTGGCGGCGGGCCATGGCGCGGACGGAGGCGGCGCAGAAGAAGTAGAAGTGCTCGTCGTAGATCTGGTCGAAGGAGCGGCGCGTCACGATGTCGCCGAGGTAGGGGTCCTCGAAGACCAGCACGCCCCCGGGGGGCAGCAGCGCGTCGGCCCCGCTCAGAATGGAGTCCACGTACGGGATGTGGCAGAGCGTGTTGGCCGCGTAGATCACGTCGGCGGGCCCGTCCGCGGCGCGGACGGCGGCGGCGACGCCGGCCTCGAAGAAGTCCTTGCGCACGCGCACGCCCCGGGCCGCCGCCAGGTCGGCCACCCCGCCGGACGGCTCGACGCCGAGATGCCGGACCCCGGCGTCGGCGACGGTCTTGAGCATGGTCCCGTCGTTGCAGCCCAGCTCGACCACGAACGGGTCAGGACCGGTCAGCTCGGTGGCGAGCAGCCGCTTCGCCACGCCCTCGAAGTGCTCGCGCATCACCGCCGACCCCGAGGAGAGGTACGGATAGCTCTCGTGGAACATCCGTTCCCTCGGCACCTCTTCGAGGAGCTGGGCCATCGAGCAGTCCTCACAGACCCCGACGGCCAGGTGGAAGAAGAACTCGGGCGCCGGGTCGCCGGGGAGGACGAAGTGGTCGGAGAGCGGCTGCCTCCCGAAGTCGGCGAACCCGTGCAGCTTTCCTGAACAGACGCGGCACTCCATGCGCTCCTCCATGATCGTTCAGCCCTCGGGATGGCGGTAGCGCACCCACACGTCCCCGGTCTGCACGTATCCGGTGAGCCGGATCAGGACACCGTCGTGGGCGAGCGGCACGGGCGGGCGGTTGAAGACCGCGCCCATCCAGCGCCGTACGACTCCTTCCTCACGGACCAGCCAGCCGCGCGGCAGGATGACGACCACGTCGCCGAACCAGGAGGTGATCTCCACGTCGAGCACGATCTCCCGGTGCGGGCAGTCGGCCATGGTGAAGTCGATCTTCACGGTGCCGAAGCGGCCCGCCTTGGCGCTGATGTACGGGGGCACCGACCAGCGTCCATGGCGCACGACCTTGCCGCTGCGGGTGTGCAACTCCAGCCCGCCGGTGGTGGGGACGGACAGCGGCATCGTGGGACTGACCGGGACCGGCAGGCCGATCTGCGGCAGGTCCGCCACCAGCGCTTCCAGCTGTCCACGGGTGATGGCGGTGTAGGCGCGGTCGACCCGCTCGTTGAGCTCTTCGAGGGTGATGCGTCCCTCGCCGACCGCGACGCGGAGCATCTCGGCCACTCTCTCACGATCCTGGTCGCTTGCTCGCATGTCCGGCTGCTCGGTCATGGCGTCCACCCTAGAAGGCTATGAAGGGTCTCACCGGCGCATAACCCCTATTTCCCCGAGGCCGACCCGACAGGGGACCGAGGCCGGGCCGGTAGGGGTTGAGCGGCGTCGCCGCGCCGTGACAGGTTCGGCCGTGACGGGGGCCAGGGGTGAGGAGGCTGCCATCATCGACGTTCGCGGCTGGCTGGCGGAGATCGCCGGTCACACCTTCATGCAGGCGACGCGGGTGCCCCTGGACGAGCTGACCGGCTGGCGGGAGGACCCGGAGACGGGCGACATCCGCCACCGGAGCGGGCGGTTCTTCACCGTGGAGGGCCTCGACGTCCGGCATCCCGCGGGGCCGGTGACCTCCTGGACGCAGCCGATCATCAACCAGCCCGAGGCGGGCATACTCGGCATCCTGCTCAAGCGCGTGGACGGGGTGCCGCACCTGCTGATGCAGGCCAAGAACGAGCCGGGGAACGTCGGCGGACCGCAGCTCTCGCCCACCGTGCAGGCCACCAGGAGCAACTACACGCGGGTGCACGAGGGGCGGCGGGTGCCGTACCTCGGCTTCTTCCGCGAGCCGCGCGGCCGGGTGCTCGTCGACGTGCGCCAGTCCGAACAGGGCGCGTGGTTCTACCGCAAGCGCAACCGCAACATGGTGGTCGAGGTCGCCGCGGACGTGCCGGCGGCCGAGGGCTTCCGCTGGATGCCGCTGCGGCACGTGCACGAGCTGCTGGCCGTGCCCGACCTGGTGAACATGGACGCCCGTACGGTCCTGGCCTGCCTGCCGCCCCAGGGCGGCGCGCGGGACGGGGACGAGGGCTTCGGCGCGCTCGTGGCGCGCTCCCGCGTGCCGGGGCGGCGGGCCGCGCACGGCATGGGCGAGATCCTGAGCTGGCTGAGCGGCCTGCGTTCCACGACCGACATCCAGGCCAGGCCGCTGGCGCTCGGGCGGCTGCGCGGGTGGCGGCGGGCCGGCGGCCGCATCGCGCACGACACCGGCAGGTTCTTCGAGGTCATCGGGGTGCGCGTGCGGGCGCACGGGCGCGAGGTCGGCGGCTGGGACCAGCCGATGATCGCGCCCGTCGGCACCGGGGTCGTCGCGTTCCTGGTCATGCGGATCGGCGGGGTGCTGCACGCTCTCGCGCACGCGCGCGCCGACCCCGGCTACACCGACGTGGTGGAACTGGCCCCGACCGTGCAGTGCACCCCCGGCAACTACGACCACCTGCCGCCGCGCGCCCGGCCGCCGCTGCTGACGGAGGTGCTGGCGGCCCGGCCGGACAGCGTGCGCTTCGACACGGTGCTGTCGGAGGAGGGCGGCCGCTTCTACCGGGCGCGCAACCGCTACCTCGTGGTGGAGACCGACGAGGACCCGCTGCCCGGCCACCCGGACTTCCGCTGGCTGGCCCTGCACCAGCTGGACGAGCTGCTGCGGCACAGCTACTACCTCAACGTGGAGGCCCGCACCCTCGTCGCCTGCCTGCACGGCCTGACGCGCGACGAGCGGCTCACCGCAGCAGCTCGATGACCTTGCCGAAGTCCTCCATGGCCGGCTCCATCACGGTGAAGTAGGACAGGCGGAACCTCTCCCGGTGCTCGCGCACCTGCTCCGCGATCTGCGCGGGCGTCCCCACGAACAGCGTCGGCAGCTCCAGCAGCCGCTCGGGCGGCAGGTCCGGGGCGTAGCGGCGGACGGTCTCCGCGCCGGCCCGCCGGTCGCGGGTCAGCACCGTGGCCTTGGACAGCACGTTCAGCTCGATCCGCGGAGCGCGCGCCCCCGCCTCGGCCAGGACGAACTCGACCCGCCGCAGCAGCGTCTCCGCGTCGACCAGCGCCGTCCTGCCGTACTCCGCCCGGTAGGGGGCGCCGGTGAAGCTGACGATCTCGGCCCTGCGGGCGGCCAGCCGCAGCACCCGGTCGCCGTGGCCGCCGATCATCAGCGGCGGCCCCTTGTGCCGCAGCAGCGTGTCGAGCGTGCCGACCAGCTCTTCCAGGCGGCGGACGCGCGAGGCCGGGTCGTCGGGCAGGCCCAGGGCCGCGAACTCGGACCTGACGTAGCCGGTGCCGACCCCCAGCTCCAGCCGTCCGCCGATGAGCCGGTCGGTGGTGGTGACGTCCCTGGCCAGCAGGACGGGGTGGTGGAACGCGGCGTTGAGCACGTACGTCCCGATGACCGCCCGTTCGGTGGCCTCGGCGGCCAGCGTCGCGCTGGGGAAGGGCGAGAGCAGGTTCAGGTGGTCGGGCACCGCGATGACGTCGTAGCCCAGCGCCTCGGCGCGCCGGCACTTGGCCGCCCATCCGGCCCCCGAGCAGTCCTCGGTGATCAGGACGACGCCGAACCGCAGAGGGGTCATCGGGCGGCTCCTTCGGAGCGGCGGGCCTGCCGGGGCACGGCGGCGGCCCGGGGCTCGATCATGGCGATGGCGGTGAGGAGGAGACCGCGCCCGGCCGTCCACCGGCCGTGGAAACCGGTCAGCGGCCGGCCCTGCCAGCGCGGCCCCGGCACCATCAGGCGCGCGTGGAACGTGCCGCGCTCCGGGTCCAGCACGATCGCCGCGTCCTGGAAGTCCAGCCAGCGCCTGGCCAGCGGGAACCACGCCTTGTAGACCGACTCCTTGGTGCTGAACAGCAGGCGGTCCCAGTTGAGGCCCGGGTGCTCGGCGGCCAGGCGGCGCAGCATCTCGCGTTCCCTGGGCAGGGTCACCGCCTCCTCCACGCCGGACGGCAGCGGGGCGTCGGGCTCGGCGTCGATGCCGACGGTCCCGCCGACGGCGCCGACGGCCGCGGCACGGTAGCCGTCGCAGTGGGTGATGCTGCCGATGAGGCCGGCCGGCCAGCGGGGCTCGCCGTAGGTGCCGGTGAGGACGGGCACCGGCGGCAGGTTCAGTCGTTCCATGGCCTTGCGCACGCAGTGGCGGGCCGTGGTGAACTCCTGGCGCCGTTTGTCGGCCACCTGACGGACGAGTTCTTCCTCGGCGGGCAGGAGCACGGCGTCGGGCGGGTCGCCGAAGGCGTCGTAGGAGTGGATCGTCGCGGGCAGAATCGCTTCGATCACCCGCATCTCCCTCCTCGCGCCCGTCGCCGCGGGAAACCCCCGCACAGTAACGAAATACCACGATTTCCTGCGGCCCCGAAAGAAGGACCTCCGCCTCTGTCACCAGAATTAGGGGGCTGATAGGGGGGTCTCTGCCGGGCCCGCCCTTGAAACCCCTACTGCCGCAGGGGGAGTCTGTGGCTTAACACATCTCGGGCAAATCACGGCACCTGCTCCACCCGAGTGGTCGTAAAATACCGGCGATTCACCGGGAACTGTTCCCGATAATGGACGCATGAAGGGAATTCGGTGCGTTACACGAGGCTAGGCCGGATGGGGCCTCTCATCTCGAACATCGGGCTCGGCTCGCTGGCTCTGAGCGGCGCCTACGGCAGCGTCGACCCCGCCGAGGCCGAACGGGTGGTCCGCCGGGCGCTCGACGCCGGTGTGACCCTCCTCGACACGGCCGACTTCTACGCCGCCGGCGAGGTGGAGCGCCTGATCGGCCGGGCCGTCGCCGGGCGGTCCGACGACGTCGTGGTGGCCACCCGCGGCGGGGCCCGCGTGCGCGGGCCGGAGGAGCCGGTGGAGTTCGACGGCAGGCCCGACTATCTCGAACAGGCCTGCGAGTCCTCGCTCAAGCGCCTCGGCGCCGACCACGTCGGGATCTACTACCTCTACTGCCAGGACTCCCGCGTCCCGATCGAGCACAGCATGACCCGCCTGGCCGCCCTGGTGCGGGCCGGCAAGATCCGCTACATCGGGCTGTCCAACGGCACTCCCGACCAGCTCCGGCGGGCGCACGCCGTGCATCCGGTCACGGCGCTCGCCATCGAGTACTCCCTCTGGGGCACCTGCGTCGACTCCGCGCTGCTCGCCACGGCGCGCGAGCTGGGCGTGTCCGTCGTGGCCGCCCGCCCGCTCGGCCGCGGCTTCCTCACCGGCCGCATCAGGTCCGACGACCGCCTGGACCCGGGCGACTGGCGGCGCGCCGACCCCAGGTTCCGGCCCGAGCGGCTCCGGTCGCACGCCGGGCCGCTGCAGCGGCTCGAAGCCGTGGCGGCGCGGCTCGACCTGGGCTCGGGACGGCTGGCGCTGGCCTGGCTGCTGTCGCGCGAGGAGCACATCGTGCCGGTCCCCAGCACGCGCGACCAGGTGCACCTGGAGATGAACATCGCCGCCTCGGCGGTCGAGCTGCCTCCCGAGTCCCGCGAGTGGCTGACGGGGCTGTCTCCCCAGGGCTTCCCCCCTGACACCGGCGGCCGGTCGCCCGCTCCCCTGCTCTGAGGCGCGCCGGGCGCCTCAGTCGAGGTCGCCCCGGGTGCGCGGCGCGATCAGGGAGGCGGCGAGTGCCTTGTTGACCGCGTCGATCCGCGAGACCGCGTTGAGCTTGACGAAGATGTTGCGCATGTGGCGCTTCACCGTCGCCTCGGCCAGGCCGAGCTTGCGGGCGATCTGGCTGTTGCTCAGCGCGTGCGCCGCGAGCTGGAGCACCTCCAGCTCCTTGTCCGTCAGCGTGGGCGCGGCCGTCGCCTCCACCTGCGCGACGCTGTTGCGCGAGACGGCGAGCACGATCCTCGTGGGCTCCTCGTGCACGCTGCGCACCGCCGCGATCAGCTCGTGCCGGTGCACGCTCTTGAGCAGGTAGCCGCGGATGCCCGCGCCCAGCAGCCGGCTGAGCAGCTGGGGTCCGTCGTACATGCTGAGGATGATGATCCTGGTGTCCGGCGACAGGGTACGGATCCGCGACACGGTCTCGGTGACCTCGTCGCCGGGGATCTCCACGTCCAGCAGCACGATGTCCGGGCAGGTGTCGGCGATCATGGTCACCGCGGACATGGAGTCGCCCGCCTCGCCGACGATCCGCATGTCGCCGACGGACTCCAGGATCTCCCGCAGCCCTTCCCTGAACAGGGCGTGGTCGTCCACCAGGGCGATGGTGATGATGAGGTCGTCAGCCACCATCGGGGCCGTCGCTCTGCCTCTTGAGCGGGATGAACAGCTCGACCAGGCATCCGCCGCGCGGCTCGCTGGAGATCGCGACCCGGCCGCCGAGCAGCGTGGCCCGCTCCCGCATCGAGGCCAGTCCCACACCGCCGTGCTCGCGGGCGCTCGCCGGGTCGAAGCCCCGCCCGTCGTCCTGCACCGAGGCGATCAGCGCGTGGGGGGCGATGTCCACCCGGATGAACAGGGCCGCCGCCTCGGCGTGGGTGAGCGCGTTGCGCGCGGCCTCGCGGATGATGAGGAACGCCTCGTCGATGCACCTCGGCTCGGCCCACGACTCGTCGCCGTTGACGTCGAGCCCGATGCAGATCCGGTCTTCGTCGACGGTCTCCAGGAAGGCCAGTAGCGACTTCTCCAGGCTTCCCACGGAGGCGGCGGGGTGCAGCTCGGAGGTGATCTGCCGCAGGTTCTCCATGATCTCCTGTACGGCCTGCTGCACGATCGCGATCTTGGCCAGGGCCCGCGCCGGGTCGGTGGCGTGGTAGACCTCCGACAGGGCCAGTTGCTGGTGGGCGACGCTGATGCCGTGCCCGATCCGGTCGTGCAGCTCGCGCGCTATGCGCCGGCGCTCGTCCTCCTGGGCCTGGTGCACCTGGTTGAGCAGGAAGCCGTGGTAGCTCTCCGAGGCCTCGCGGACGCGCCGCGACAGGCTCTCCTCCATGCCGGTGACCGCCAGCGCCAGCACCTCGGCGGGCGAATCGAAGTCGGCGGCTATTCGCCGGGCGAGATGAGCGACCGCGGTGCCGAAGAAAAGTGAGCCAGCCTCAAGAGAAGCGGCGGGATGAACCCCTCCCGCCGCGCGCGCGTTCCCGACTTCCCGCGCGTGATGTTTGTAGAGGTTACTTACCTGAACCTTTCCGGCGCGTAGCGTAGCGGCCACGTCCTCCAGGATGTACTGCGCGGTCAATAGGGCCTGATGCCGGGCCTGAGAGGCAGTGAAGGCCGCGTTTCCGGCGGTCAGCAAGGCCGACTCGAATTCGGCCAGGATTTCGTCCCGACAGGCCTCCACGCATCTCGCCGGATCATCGGCCGCCTTGTATTCCCCCTCCACTGACGTCCCCTCCGCCCGTGGGCCGAGTACAAGCACGCCTTCCACTATCGATCATCCGAGTGATGTGCGCAACATTTATCGTCATATGTTCGACAGGACAGCCGTAACATGAACGAGCTGTTGCGTCGCCATAAACGTCTCGTAAGGCCTGCGCCGCGCGGCGCGGCCCTGCTCCCGGCCGACGGCGCGCGTCCCCGCGACGACCACGGCCACGACGCCGGCCGCCATCACCGCCAGCACGCCGACCAGCGGCACGTCCCACACGACGACCGCCACGCAGAAGGCGGCGAGCAGTCCGGGCGCCGCCACGATCATCACCCGGCGCGCGGCGCTCTCGCCGAGCAGGACGCCGAGCGTGCGCCGGCCCGCCGCCGCGTCACCCGGGATGTCGGACAGGTCCTTCGCCGGCACGCCGACCAGCACCATCCAGCAGACCGCGGCGGCGGCGAACACGATCAGCCCGGTCGGCGCGACCTCGCCGGTCCCGGCCGTCGCGACGGTGAACCCGGCGAGGTAGGAGAGCAGCCCCGACAGCATGAGCACGATCACCGTGCCGCTCGAACTGGCCTTCAGCGGAGCGGGCGGTCCCGAGTAGAGATAGCCGAGTGCGAGGTTGACCGCGATGATCCAGGTCATCGGGCCGGGCAGGCCCACCGTGGCGACGAGCGACAGCACGGCGGCCACCGCCGCCACGGCCGCGGCGGTGCGGGGGCGCAGCTCGCCCCTGGCGATCGGCCGGCCGGAGCCGTTGATCCGGTCCTCGGCGATGTCGGTGACGCCGTTGTAGAGGTAGATCGCGAAGATCGAGGCCACCCAGGCGACGCCTCCCTGGAAGACCATGAGGGGATCGGCGAGCGAGGTGATCGGCAGGGCCAGGGCGACCCCGGTCAGGTAGCGGAGCGACGAGACGGCCAGCACGGACGGGCGGGATTCGGCGAGGCACAGCGTGATGACGCGGGCGGGGAAAGGGGCCAACAGTGTCCAATTGGCTGACATATTCGGGATTGTGACCAGGGGTGACCCGCCTGATAAGAGGGGCGCACGGAAGTTGTAGTGGGTCTACGCCTTTCGATACCCCAGGTTGCCTCCTTGGATACCGGTCCCGAACTCATGGTGCACCCGCTTGTCCCGCCTTGGCGACCCCTATAGTTTCGCCCTCGTACCCAGAGATCCGTCGACTTTCGAGACCGGCGCGCAAAGTCGCCCTCCGGAGAAGGCTCCGGGGACGATTTCCGTGATGAATCCCCCGATATTCGAGAACCCCGGCACGCTGCCGGAATCCGCCTCCGCCACGGCCGGTTCCCATCCGCCGCATATCCCAGAACAGGACGTCATCAGGAAGGAAATCAGACCATGCAGGGCGCCGAACGCTATACCGGTTTCACCCCCCTCGACCTCCCCGACCGGACCTGGCCCAGCAGGCGCCTGCGCTCGGCCCCGCGCTGGCTCTCGACCGACCTGCGTGACGGCAACCAGTCCCTGGCGCGCCCGATGACCCCCGAGCGCAAGCTCATGATGTTCGACCTCCTGGTCTCCATGGGCTACAAGGAGATCGAGGTCGGCTTCCCGGTCGCCAGCCGCGACGACCACGACTTCGTACGGCTGCTCATCGAGCGCGACCTGATCCCCGACGACGTGCGGATCACCGTGCTGACCCAGGCGCGCGAGGAGCTGATCAGGGCCACCTTGGACTCGCTCAAGGGCGCGGACCGGGCCATGGTCCACATCTACAACGCCACGTCCCCGCTGTTCCGCCGGCTGGTCTTCGACCTCGACCGCGCCGGCTGCAGGCAGCTCGCGGTCCGCGGCACGCAGGTGATGATGGACCACGCCGAGCGCGTGCTGGGCGACTGCGACCTGGGCTACCAGTACTCCCCCGAGCTGTTCAACGAGACCGAGCCCGACTTCTCCCTCGAAGTCTGCTCGGCCGTCATGGACGTCTGGCAGCCGGAGGCGGGCCGGGGCATCATCCTGAACTTCCCGACCACCGTCGAGCGCTCGCTGCCCAACGTCTTCGCCGACCAGATCGAGTGGCTGGACCGCAACCTGCCGCACCGCGAGCACGTGTGCCTGTCCGTCCACCCTCACAACGACCGCGGCACCGGCGTGGCCTCCGCGGAGCTGGCGCTGCTGGCGGGCGCCGAGCGGATCGAGGGCTGCCTGTTCGGCAACGGCGAGCGCGCCGGCAACGTCTGCCTGGTCACCCTGGGCATGAACCTGTTCTCCCACGGCATCGACCCCGGCATCGACTTCTCCGACATCAACGCCGTGCGCCGCACCGTCGAGCTGTGCAACCAGCTGCCGGTGCACCCCCGGCACCCCTACGGCGGCGACCTGGTCTACACCGCCTTCTCCGGGTCCCACCAGGACGCCATCAAGAAGGGCTTCGACGAGCGGGAGCGTGAGGCCGCGGCCACCGGCGCGGACCCGTCCCGCCTGCCGTGGCGCATGCCGTACCTGCCGGTGGACCCCAAGGACGTGGGCCGCACCTACGAGGCGGTGGTACGGGTCAACAGCCAGTCGGGCAAGGGCGGCGTCGCGTACGTGATGAGCGCCTGGCACGGGCTCAACCTGCCGCGCGGGCTCCAGGCCGAGCTGGCCGCCCGGGTCCAGGAGCGGGCCGAGACGCTGGAGGGCGAGCTGTCGCCGAGCGGGATCGGGGCGGTGTTCCGCGAGGAGTACCTGTACCGGGGCGACCCCGCCGCGCCGCTGGCGATCGGCAGGACACCGCTCGTGGTCACGCTGCACGTCGACGGCCGCATGGAGATGAGCGGGCCGCGCGCCGACGCGGTCCGCGCGCTCGGCGCCGCGCTCGCCCCGTGGGGCGTCCGGCTCCGCGCCGTGCACCGCACCGCACCGCCACTGGACGCGGACCTGACCCCGGAGCAGCCGGCGCTCGCCGGCCACTCCCCCGATGACGTCGTGGTCTACGCCGAGTGCGGCACGGGCACCGGCGCGGGCACGGGCGTGGCGTGGGGTGCCGGCATCGGCGCGGACGTGACGGCCGCGGCGCTGTCGGCCGTGCGGGCGGCGGGCCGCAGGCTGGCCCGCAGGGCCGACCGGCCGGCCCAGGCGCAGGACCGCGCGCGCCCGGCCGCCGACCGCCCCCACCTGATGGCCGCCGGAGAGTAGCCCGTCATGTCACGGATCAGGACCAGACGCCCCAGGCCCAGGCGATCCGGCCAGGACACGCTCGACCTGCGGACGCCCTCCGGACGCAAGCTGCCCTACTGAACCCGCGCAAGAGGAGGATCATGGCACCGGACGATCGGCGGCAGGACGCGGCTCTCCTGATGGAGCTGCTGGAGGAGGCGAAGGCCGGCAGGGGCCGGATCGCGATGGTGACGGGCGCCGTCGCCACCGGCAAGAGCGAGCTGCTGCACGACTTCGCCGAGCAGGCGCTCCGGCACGGCGCGCTCCCGCTGTCCGCGACAGGCTCCCTCGCCGAGCGCGACCTGCCACTCGGCGTGCTCTCGCAGCTCGTGCGGAACACGCCGGCCGACGAGCACCGCGCGGCCACGCTGGACCTGCTGCGCGAGGGCGCCCGCGCGCACCTGTCACGCGCGCCGGGCGCGGAGTCCTTCGCGCACGTGGACGCGCAGATCGTGGACGCCCTGTGCACTGTGCTGCTGAAACTGTCGGAGCGCCGCCCTCTGGCGATCGTCGTGGACGACGTGCAGCACGCCGATCGCGCCTCGCAGCTGTGCCTGTCCTACCTCGCGCGCCGGGTGAGGTACGCCCGGGTCGTGCTCGTACTCAGCGGCCCTGACCACCACGCCCACCCGCACCCGCTCCTGCGCACCGAGGTGGAGCGCCAGCCGCACTGCCGCCCGGTGCGGCTGGCGCACCTGGCGGAGGAGGGCGTGGCCGAGCGGGTGCGGCAGCGGGAGGGGGCGCAGGCGGCCGACCGCTTCGCCGCCCGGTGCCACGAGCTGAGCGGCGGCAACCGGCTGCTGGCGGACGCGGCGCTGGAGGACCTGCGGGCCACCGGCGAGCCCGGCGAGAGGTACGCCGACGCGGTGCTGGCCTGCCTGCAGCGCGCCGATCCCGACCTGCTCCCCGTGGCCCGCGCGCTGGCCGTGATGGGCGAGCCCGGCGCCGCCGGACGGCTGCTCGGCCGGGGGGAGGCGGCCACGGCCAGGGCGGTCCAGGCACTGGCCGGGGCCGGGCTGCTCACCGGCGGCCGGTTCCGGCACGAGGCCGCCGCGTCCGCCGTGCTGGCCGGGCTGGACACCTCGGAGCTGATCGACCTCCACCGCCGGGCGGCGGAGCTGACCTACCAGGAGGGCGCGCCCGCCGCCGTCGTGGCCGGCCACCTCCTGCGGGCCACCCACGCGGGAGACCCGTGGGCGCTGTCGGTGCTGGAGGAGGCCGCCAAGCAGGCGCTGCGCGACGACGGGGTCGAGTCGGCCATCGAGTACCTCAAGCTGGCCTGGCAGGCGTGCGACGACGAGCGGCGCAGGGCGCGGATCACCACCACGCTGGTGCGGGCCAGGTGGCGGATCGACCCGGGGACGCAGACCGGCCAGCTGGCCGAGCTGACCGAGGCGCTGCACCAGGGCCATCTGGGCGGCGGCGACGCCATCGTGCTGGCCAGGGCGCTGCTGTGGCACGGCCACGTCGCCGACGCCAAGGACGTGCTGGGCTGCCTGGGCGACGGCGGGGAGCTGGACCGCGAGGCGGTGGCGGAGCTGGGCGCGACCCGTGCCTGGCTCCGCAGCAGCTGGCCCGCCTTCCTGCCGCATCTTCCTGAGCCGCCCGCCGAGCAGGCGGGCGGCGCGGCCCGCTCGCTCGGCGCCGACCGCCGGCTGGTGTCGGCCGACGCGCTGGCCTCCACGCTGAGCGAGGGCCCGCAGGAGGAGCTCGTGACCGTGGCCGAGCGCATCCTGCGCGGCTCCCGCCTGGACGAGATGTCCATGGACGCGGTGGAGTGCGCGCTGCTGACCCTGATCTACAGCGACCGGGCCGACCGGGCCGCGCCCTGGTGCGACGTCTTCGTGTCCGAGGCGGCCGACCGGCACGCGCCCAGCCGCCAGGCGAGGCTGTCGGCGATCCGGGCGGAGATCTCGCTGCGCCGGGGCGACCTGGCCGCGGCGGCGCGCGACTCCCAGCGGGCCCTGGAACTCGTCTCGCCGGAGAGCTGGGGGGTCGCCGTCGGCGCGCCGCTGGGCATCCTGCTGATGGCCGGGGCCGGCATGGGCCGCCACCTGGACTACCTGCGCCAGGCCGCCCAGCCGGTGCCGGAGGCCATGCTGGAGACCCGGTTCGCCGCCCAGTACCTCTACGGCAAGGGCCGCTTCGCGCTGATGTCGGGCCAGCCCAGGCAGGCGCTGCGCGACCTGCGCCTGTGCGGTGAGCTGACGTGCGCGTGGGGGCTGGACGTGCCGGAGTTCGTCCCGTGGCGGCTGGACGCGGCCGAGGCGCTGATCCGCCTCGGCGAGGTGGACGAGGCGCGCGGGCTCATCGAGACCCAGCTCGCCGGGTGCGGCAAGCGGTCCAAGCGGGTGCACGGGATGGCGTTGCGCCTGCTCGCCGCGGCGAGCGAGGTGCGGCACCGCGTCATGCTCCTGCGCCGCGCCGCCGACCTGCTGCGGGCGGGCGGAGACCGGTACGAGCACGCCAGGGCGCTGTTCGACCTCACCGAGGCGTACCACGCGATCGGCGAGCACCGCAGGGCCGGGATGCTGAGCGGCCGGGCCGGCGCGCTGGCCCAGGAATGCCACGCCGGCGCGCTGATCCGCGATCCGGCCCGCGCCCGCAGGAACGGCCAGGTGAACGGACAGGTGAACGGACAGGTCAACGGTCAGGTGAACGGCCGGCTCAACGGGCACGCCGGCGGGCAGAGCCCGGAAGCGGCGCTCAGCGAGGCCGAGCAGCGCGTGGCGGCGCTGGCCGCCGACGGGTACTCCAACCGGGAGATCTCCGGCAAGCTCTTCATCACCGTGAGCACCGTGGAGCAGCACCTGACGCGGATCTACCGCAAGCTCAACGTCTCGCGCCGCCGTGACCTGCCGGCCGGTCTGGCCGGCAGGTCACTGTAGCGATCTCACTCGGCGACGGCCGTGCGCATGACCCACTCGAAGACGACGGCGCGCTCGCCGTCGACGGTGGCGCTCTCGCCGCCGCGCCTGAAGTGCTCGTACCCGGCGCCGTGCGGGAGCTTGAACACCTCGGTGCCGGGGCTCACGCGCTGCACCCGCCGCTCGGCCGGAACCGCCTCCGGTCCGCCGACCAGGACGGCTCTGATCTCCTTCATGGTGCCTCCTCTTGGTGAGAGGTGTTCACAGCGGGATGCTGGAGTGGCGTCCGCGCGCCCGGGGCGCCCGGTCCAGCGCCTGGGCCAGCCTGAGCCGGGTCGTCTCCGGCGCGATCACCTCGTCGACCACGCCGAGCGCGATCGCGCGGGCCACCCCGCCGGCGGTCCGGCGCTGCTCCTCGGCCAGCCGGGCGCTCAGCTCCTCGCGCTCGTCGTCGGGGGCGGCGGCCAGGGTCTTGCGGTGCAGGACGCGTACGGCGCTCTCCGCGCCCATGACCGCCACCTCGGCGTCCGGCCAGGCGAAGGTCGCGGTGGCGCCGAGCGAGCGGGAGTTCATCGCGATGTAGGCCCCGCCGTAGGCCTTGCGGGTGATCAGCGTGACGCGCGGCACCACGGACTCGGCGAAGGCGTGCAGGAGCTTGGCGCCCCGCCGGACGACGCCGCCCCATTCCTGGTCCACCCCGGGCAGGAAGCCGGGGACGTCGACCAGCACGACCAGGGGAACTCCCAGGGAGTCGCACATGCGCACGAACCGCGCGCTCTTCTCCGCCGACAGCGAGTCCAGGCAGCCGCCCTTGCGGATCGGGTTGTTGGCCAGGACGCCGATCGGACGGCCGCCGAGCCGGCCGAGGCCGACCAGGACGTTGGCCGCCCAGCGGGGCTGCAGCTCCTCGAAGACCGGCCCGCGCGCGTCACCGTCCACGAGGGCGCGCACCAGCGGCCGCACGTCGTAGGCGCGCCGCGGCGACTCGGGTAGCAGCGCGCGCAGGTCCCTCGGCTCGCGCAGCGGGGCCAGCTCGAACCGGCCCTGCCCGCCGCGGAGCAGCCCGGCGAGGCGGCGGGCGCGGAAGCAGGCGTCGTCCTCGTCGGCGGCCTGCACGTGCACCACGCCCGACCTCGGGCCGTGCGCGTCGGGGCCGCCGAGCGCCGCCATGTCGATCTTCTCGCCGGTGACGCTCCGCACGATGTCGGGGCCGGTCACGAAGACGCGCCCGGAGCCGGTCATGACAATGACGTCGGTCAGGGCAGGACCGTAGGCGGCGGCCCCCGCGGCCGGGCCGAGGACGACCGAGATCTGCGGCACCACGCCGGAGGCCCTGGTCATCGCGGCGAACATGCGGCCCACGCCGTCCATGGACTCGACGCCGTCGGCGAGCCTGGCGCCTCCGGAGTGCCACAGGCCGATCACCGGGCAGCCCTCCGCCACGGCGGCGTCGGTGGCGGCCACGATGTGCCGGGCCCCGGCCGCGCCGAGCGCGCCGCCCATCCTCCTGGCGTCGGTGCAGAAGGCGATGACGGGCCGCCCGTCCACCCGGCCCCGCACCGCGGTCACGCCGCTGTCGTCGTCCGCGTGCAGCGCGACGGGCGTGCCCGGGTCCAGCAGCCGGGCCAGCCTGACCGAAGGGGCGCGTGGGTCGGCGGCGGGCTCCGCCCCGCGGTCGGCCGGCGCGCGGCTCACCGGCAGCTCGTCCGGCAGCTCGTCCGGCAGCGTGGGCAAGACGGTCATCCCTGATCCCCTGTGCTCGACGGTCTCTCACGGGTCCGTGGACCCGTGGCACCCATCGAATGTGTCAACGGCCGGGGTGCCGGCCAACCCCTATTCACGCCTGCGCGGATGGCAACTTGTGCGCGCCGTTTTCGCTCGTTGACCGGGGTGTGGGCGCGGGTTTCGATGATTCGATCTCACCCTCGAAAGGTGTGCGACATGTCCTTGTGGTCGTTACCGATTGTCACCACGTTGCTGGCCACGGCGGTGTTCCCCGCCGGGGCCGTCACGACCCCCGATCCGGGATCCGCCGCCGTGCGCGACCCGGCCTCGCTGGTCAACGTCTTCCACGGTACGAAGGAGGCGGCGGCCGACTTCGGGCACGGCGGCGGCGGGGGGATGACCTTCCCCGGCGCCGTGCTGCCGTTCGGGATGATGCAGTGGAGCCCCGACACGGTGGAGGACGCCGGCGGCGGTTACCGCTGGGAGGACGACCGCCTGCGCGGCTTCTCCATGACCCACATCTCCGGGCCGGGCTGCACCGGCGCCCAGGACTTCCCCGTGATGCCCTTCTCCGGCCGCATCGGCCGCTCCCCCGCGACGCACGGAATGGACTACGTCCAGACCTTCCAGCACACCGCCGAGAAGGCCTCGCCCGGCTTCTACGGCGTCACCCTGGACACCGGCGTCAAGACCGAGCTGTCGGTCAGCACGCGGGCGGGCGTCGGCCGCTTCACCTTCCCCGAGGGCAAGCCGGCCACGCTGCTGCTGAACACCAGCGGCTCGATCAACGGCGTGGACGACGGCGAGACCCGGATCAGCGGGAACACCGTCGAGGGCTGGGTGCTGACCGGCGGGTTCTGCGGCCCCCCGACGCGCTACAAGGTCTACTTCCACGCCACCTTCGACCGGCCGGTCACCGGCTTCGGCACCTGGAAGGACGACCAGGTGCTGCCCGGCGCGCGGGTCGTCGCCAACGCCTCCGAAGGCAAGGTGAAGGGTCATGTCGTCACCTCCGACGACGTGGTGGTGAACGGGCCGGGGTCCGGCGCGTACCTCGAGTTCGACCCCGCCACGCCGGTGCAGATGCGGGTGGGCCTGTCGTACGTGAGCGTCGAGGGCGCCAGGAACAACCTGCGGACGGAGATCGGCGCCAAGAACCTGGAGCAGGTGGCGAGCGAGGCGGAGGCCGTCTGGAACGCCCGTCTCGGCCAGGTGCGGATCGAGGGCGGCACCGACGCCCAGCGGCGCACCTTCTACAGCAGCCTCTACCACGCGCTGCTCCAGCCGTACGTGTTCGACGACGCCGACGGCACCTACGTCGGCTCCGACTACGAGATCCACCGGGTGAAGCCGGGCCACCACCACTACGCGACCTTCTCCGGCTGGGACGTCTACCGCAGCCAGGTCCAGCTGCTGGCCCTGCTCGCGCCGGACGTGGCGAGCGACATCGCGCAGTCGATGTACGTCAACGCCCAGGCGCTCGGCAACGTATGGGACCGCTGGTCGCACCAGAACGCGGTCACCGGCGTCATGGTGGGCGACCCGTTCCACGTGATCCTCTCCACGGTGCACGCCTTCGGCGCGCGCGACTTCGAGGCCGCCGCAGCCCTCAAGGCCATGGCCGAGGCCGCCCGGCGCAGCGGCCCCATGGACATCGGTCACCCGCTGCTGGACTACGACGAGCGGCCGGGCAACGCCGCGTATATGGACAAGGGGTACGTGCCGTCGGACCCGTCCGCGACGCTGGAGTACGGCGTGGCCGACTTCGGCATCGCCCAGCTGGCCTCCCGGCTCGGCGACCAGGGCACGCGGGCGGAGTTCATGAAGCGCGCGCAGGCGTGGCAGCACCTGTTCAACCCGGCCAACGGCTGGGTCCAGCCCAAGATGGGGGACGGCGCGTTCAAGTCGCCGTTCGACCCGGCCGCCGCTGACGTCTACATGGAGGGCAACGGGGCGCAGTACCACTGGATGGTGCCGCACAACCCGCAGGGGCTGATCACCGCGATGGGCGGCGCCCAGGAAGCGGTGAACAGGCTGGACGACTACTTCAAGGAGCTGAACGCCGGCCCGCACCGGCCGTACGCCTACCTCGGCAACGAGGTCGCGCTGCAGTCGCCGTGGCTGTACGCGTGGGCGGGCCGGCCGTACAGGACGCAGGAGGTCGTCCGGAAGACGCAGAAGGAGCTGTTCGGCCCCGGCCCCGACGGGCTCGTCGGCAACGACGACCTGGGCACGATGGGCGCCTGGTACGTGTGGTCGGCCATGGGCCTGTTCCCGGCCGTTCCCGGCCGGGCCGAGCTGCTGGTGAACACGCCGCTGTTCGACCGGATCACGATCGACAGGCCCGGCGGCGACATCCAGGTCAACGCGCCCGGCGCCGCGGGCGGCTACGTCCGGGCGCTGCGCGTGAACGGCGCCCCGGTGTCGCAGGCGTGGCTGCCGGAGACGTTCGCCACGCGGGGCGGGCGGCTGGACTTCACGGTGGGCAGTTCCCCGAACCTCGCCTTCGGGGCCCGCCCGGCGGACGCGCCGCCGTCGTTCGGCGAGGGCACCGAGCCGTACCTGCTGGGGCTCAACCCGGGAAGCGGGCCGGTGGCGCCCGGCGGGACCTTCGAGGCCGACCTCACGATCCGGTCCATGGAGCGGACGGCCACGGTCGCGTGGCAGGCCACGCCGCCGCCGGGGATCACGGTGACGCCGTCGAGCGGACGCCTGCTCGTGCCGGCCGGGCGCGCCACGACCCGCAAGATCAGCATCACCGTGGACCCCGGCGTGGCGCTCGGCTTCCACACCGTGCCGATCGTCGCGGGCGAGGCGACCGGCGGCGTGCGGCTGAACGTGGCCGAGCGCGGCACGCTGGCGTGGCACCACAACAACGCCGGCATCGGCGACGCCGCGGTGCCCGACGAGGCCAACATCGACGGGCCCGGGTTCAGCTACTCGGCGCAGGCCCTGGCCGACGAGGGCGTCGAGCCGGGCGGCACCGTCTCCTGGAAGGGCTTCGACTTCACCTGGCCCGACCGCAAGCCCGGCGAGTGGGACAACCTGCGACCGGGCACCGCGCCGATCGAGGTGGCGGCGCCCGACGGGGCGAGTGAGCTGGCGTTCCTCGGGTCGGGCGTGAACGGCTGGCCCGAGTCGAAGGTGACGGTCACCTACACCGACGGCTCGACGAGCACCGGCAAGCTCGGCCTCAGCGAATGGATCCTGGACTTCGGCGGCGAGCCGCCGGCGTTCGGCAACGAGCCCGTGGCCAGCACGCCGCTCAGGCTCTTCTGGGGCTCATGGGCGTTCCAGCCCATCGGCGCGCACGTGTTCGCGGCTCAGCCGATCGCGCTGGACCCGGCCAAGAAGGTGGCCAGCCTGACCTTCGCCCCGGCGGAGGACGGCGAGCTGCACCTCTTCGCCTGGGCCTTCAAGTGACGGGTCAGGCCCAGACCGGGCGGGCGCCGCGGATGTTGAGCATGACCGAGTACAGCGACGTGGTCGCGGTGATGAAGACCCGGTTGCGCTTGGGCCCGCCGAAGACCAGGTTGGAGACGCTCTCCGGCAGGTTGAGCCTGCCGAGGAGCGTGCCGTCCGGGTCGTAGCAGTGCACCGAGGATCCGACGGCGGCCCACACGCGGCCGCCGTCGTCCAGGCGCAGGCCGTCGAAGCCCTCCTTGCCGTCGTGCGCGGCGAACACCCGGCCGCCGGTGAGCGTGCCGTCGTCGCGCACGTCGAAGACCCGCAGGTGGCGCTCCTGGGTGTCGGCGACGAAGAGCCTGCTCTCGTCGAGGTCGAAGGCCAGGCCGTTGGGCCTGGCGAAGTCGCCGGCGACCATCTCGGTCGCGCCGGTGCCCGGGTCGATGCGGTAGACGTGGCAGCCGTCGATCTCCTGCTCGGCCCGGTGTCCCTCGTAGTCGCCCAGGATGCCGTACGGCGGGTCGGTGAACCAGATCGACCCGTCGGAGCGGACCACGACGTCGTTGGGGCTGTTGAGCCGCCTGCCCCGCCAGCTGTCGGCCAGGGTGGTGACCGAGCCGTCGTGCTCGGTCCTGGTCACCCGGCGCGCGCCGTGCTCGCAGGAGATGAGCCGGCCCTCACGGTCGAGGGTGTTGCCGTTGACGTAGCCGGACGGCTGACGGAACGGGCCGACGGCGCCGGTCTGCTCGTCCCAGCGGAGCATCCGGTCGTTGGGGATGTCGCTCCACACCAGGAAGCGGCCCGCCGGGAAGTAGACCGGCCCTTCCGCCCAGCGGGTCCCGCGGTGGAGGCGTTCGAGGTTTCTGTCGCCGCGGACGGCCGCGATGCGCTTGTCGAACGCTTCGAAATCGACGGGGATGAGCTCCACGAGGACGGCCTCCGGGGGGATCGGCTGCCCGACAGGGGTGGAGCTATGGGGATTCGAACCCCAGACCTCTTCCATGCCATGGAAGCGCGCTACCAACTGCGCCATAGCCCCTTGCGGATGCGTCGCCAAGTGTATCCGAATCCGGGGCCGCCCGTGTCATGTGTCAGGGCGAGGTGACGGTGGTGCGCATGGTGAGCGACTGCTCGCCGGTCTCCAGCGTGACCGTGACCTCGCCCAGCTCTCCCGTGCTCCGCACGTGGGTGCCGCCGCACGGGATCGACGCCTCGCCGCCGGGCAGGGCGCAGTGCCAGGTGCGGCGGGCGGTGAGCCCGGGGCCCGGCACGTCGATCCGGACCGGCGCGTCGGCCGCCACCCACGCCTTCAGCCGGGCGGCGACCTCGCGCGCCGTCTCCTCGGGGTCCAGCCCTTCGGCGGTGAACCCCTTCTTGCGCAGCGACTTGCCCAGCCGGTACTCGTCGACGCTCCCGTACGGGGAGATCCGCGAGGTGGTGATGGCGCTCTGGTCGAAGTCGGGGTTGCCGAGCCGGTCGCGCGCGGGCTCCTTGCGCCAGCGGCCGGCCAGGGCGGCGTTGAGGGCGAGCGCGGCGAGATGGCAGGCGGTGTGCCCGGCCGAGAGCGCGGCCCGGTGCGCCGCGTCGACCTCCAGGCCGACCTCGGCGCCCACGTCCAGCGGGGTCTCGGTGACGTGCACGACCAGCCAGTCCCAGCCGTCGGCGCCGCGCCGTACCGGGATGTCGCCGCCCAGGACGATGTCGCCCCCGGCCGGGCGGGCGCCGGTCACGCAGTCGAGCACCGGCAGCCCGCCGATGGTGCCCCGGTCGGCGGGCTGGTCCGGCCAGGTGTGGTCGAGGGGGTGGAACGGGGTCTCGGTGACGACGAGGCCGTGCCGCTCCCCCACCGGCACGGCCTCGACGATCGTGGAACGGCCACTGACATGACCGTAGGGAAAGGTGACGACTGTCGAATTCACGGACGTCATCCTGGCAGAGACACCCGCCGCTCGTCCTCCACGTACCGGTCACGGCCCGCGTACAGGCCCGTGAACAGCTGCGCGACCAGCACGGCGAAGATCAGCAGGTACGGGAGCGTCCACCCGCCGCCCACCTCGCGCAGCACGCCGACGAGCAGCGGGCCGGCGCCGGCGATGAGGTAGCCGGCACTCTGCCCGAACGCCGACAGCGACGCCGTGGTCTCCGGCGTGCGGGTGCGCACGGCGAGCATGGTGAGCGCCAGCGGGAACGAGCCCATGCCGGCCGCCACCAGCACCACCCACACCGGCGCGGTGGAGGCGGGCGCCAGCCACAGCCCGAGGAAGCCGGCCGTGTACGCGACCACCAGGCCGACCACCACCGGCCGCTGGTCGCGGAAGCGGGCGGCGACGAGGGGGACGAGGAGCGAGACGGGGATGTTCAGCGCGGTGAAGACGCCGAGGATCACGCCCGCCTGGCTCACCGTGTAACCGCCGTCGGTGAGGATGGTGGCGAGCCAGCCGAACATGATGTACGCGATCATCGACTGGGTGCCGAAGTAGACGGCGATCGCCCACGCCAGCCTGCTCCGCGCCATCCGGCGCAGGCCGCCACCCGGCCGGCCGTCGCCCCGCTCAGGCTCACTGCGCAGGAGCGCGAGCCACGGGATGGCGGAGACCGCGGCCAGCGCCGCCCACACCCCCAGCGCCACGTGCCAGTCGCCCGAGGCCTGCTCGATCGGCACGGTGGCCGCGGCGGCGAGCATGGTGCCGACGGCCAGCGAGGTGGTGTAGACGGTGGTCATGACCCCGGTACGGGCCGGGAAGTGTCGCTTGATCAGCGTCGGGATGAGCACGTTGCCGACGGCCCCGCCCGACAGGGCGACGGCGCTGCTGGCCAGGAACACCGGCGCGGAGTCGACCAGGACCCGCACCAGCATGCCCGTGCCCAGCGTGACCAGGGCGAGCAGGAGCAGCCTGTGCTCGCCGACGCGGCGGGCCAGCGTGGGCGTGACCGCGCCGACGGTGGCGAAGGCCAGCACCGGCAGCGTGGTGAGCAGGCCGGTGCCGACGCTGGACATGCCGAGCGCGGCGGCGAGCTGGTCGAGCAGCGGGCCGACACTGGTGACGGCGGTGCGCAGGTTCAGCGCGGCCAGGACGATCCCCAGCACGAGGAGCCAGGCGAGAGGGCCGGTTCTGGGCCGGGCCTCCTGAGTGAGCACGCTCATGCCGGACGGAATCCTCCACTCATCAAGTCATGGGATGAATCGACAGGATAACAGTTACAAATGAGACATCTATTCCACGGGCATGGCAAAGCCCCCGAAACATCGGGGGCTTGCGAGGGAACGGGGACGTTACAGAACCGGCCGGGGGCCCTGGGGCGGCTCGTTGCGCGGGGGGACGGGGCCGGGAGGCGGGAGCGTGCCGGGGTCCTGGGGGAAGCCGGTGTCGCCGCCGACCGTGCCGGGCGGGACCGGGCGGTCGCCGCCGCCGAGCGCGGAGCCGTGCTGGTGCGGGCCGGGGACGTCGCCCCGCCACGCGCCGGTCTCGCCGCCGCGCCCCTCGATGTACTCCTTGAAGCGCTGCATGTCGCCCTTGACGCGCGCCTGGACGATGTTGAGCCAGTCGCCGGCCTTCTCCACGAACCCCTCGGGGTCGTACTCCATCTGGAGCTGGACCCTCGCGGTCTCCGGGCCGAGCCGGTGGAAGGTGACGACGCCGGCCTGGTGCGGCCTCTCGACCGACCGCCAGGCGACGCGCTCGTCGGGGTGCTGCTCGGTGATCTCGGCGTCGAACTCCCGCTTGACGCCGGCGATCTCGGTGATCCAGTGGGTACGCGTGTCCGTGACCTGCTTGATGGACTCCACGCCCTCCATGAACTCGGGGAAGCTCTCGAACTGGGTCCACTGGTCGTACGCGACCCTGATCGGAACGTTGACCTCTACGGCGTGCTCGATCGTACTCATGGGACTCGTTGCTGCCCGGGCACGCGCGCGCCTAACGTCGGCGCCACAGCCAGTAGAGGCCCACGAGCGGCAGCACGAGCGGAATGTACAGGTAGCCCCTGCCGTAGCCCGACCAGACGGTCTCGTCGGGGAAGGCGGCCGGGTCGAGCAGACTCACGGTGCCGATGACGAGCACCCCGGCCAGCTCGATGAGGAGCGCCGCCAGCGCGAGCCGCCTCGCGCCCCGCGCGAGCGCGACGGTGAGCAGCAGGTAGACCAGCGCGGCGAAGGCCGACAGCGAGTAGGCGAGCGGCGCCTCGCCGAACCTGGTGGCGATCTGCACGGCGGCCCTGGCTCCGGCGGCCAGCGCGAACAGCCCGTAGAGGGCGAGCAGCGCCCGGCCGGGGCCGGAGCCGATGCCGGTGGTGGTCACGCCACGCCCTGCCAGATCTGCAGCAGCCGCCCGGTCATCACCGCGATCGCGAACCCGGCCACGACCAGGATGGCCGGACCCCAGCGGCTGCGCTCGGCGAGCCCGAGGAACACCCCGGCGGGCGGGATGAGCGCCTCGGCGATCAGGTAACCGTAGATCGTGACCGCCTCGCCGGACGGCCCCTCGCCGCCGGCCAGCGCGGCGATCACGAACCCCGCCTGCACCAGGACCGCCACTTCGAGCAGGACGAACCCGGCCAGCAGGATCACGCCCATGGGCCGGTCGCGGATGGCGGTGATCAGGCTCGCCAGCGCCAGCAGCAGGGCGCCGACGATGACGATCGTGGCAACGGTGGTGTTCATCGCAGCACAGGTTATCGCCCGCCCGGGCCGGTTCCCGATCCCGTCCGGCGCCCTCGGCCCGCTGCCTAGGATCGGAGGTATGGAGAGGATCCTCGTCAGCGCGTGCCTGATGGGCCGCCGGGTCCGCTACGACGGCGGCGCCAAGACCAGCTCCGACGAGCGGCTGGCGGCCTGGCGGCGCGAGGGGCGGCTGGTGGCGTTCTGCCCTGAGGTGCAGGGCGGGCTGCCCGTGCCTCGGCCGGCCGCCGAGATCGAGGGCGGCGCGGGCGGGGCGGCGGTGCTGGACGGGCGGGCCCGGGTGCTGGCCGCCGACGGGTCCGACGTGACGGCCGAGTTCCTGGCGGGGGCGCGGGCCGCGCTGGCCGCCGCCCGCGACGCCGGGGCCCGGCTGGCGGTGCTGAAGGAGGGCAGCCCGTCGTGCGGCACGCTGGCCGTGTACGACGGGACGTTCACCGGCCGTCGCGCCGCGGGCCGGGGCGTGACCACGGCCCTGCTGGAGCGCCACGGCATCCGGGTGTTCGGCGAGGACCACGTCGAGGAGGCCGCCGCGTGCCTGGACGCCCTGGAGTCCTCCGGCGAGGCCGGCTCCGCGTCCCCTCCGCGTCCTGGGTGACGGGCCGGGCGGGGGTGCGTCCCGCCCGGCCCTCCGGTTCACTGCCGGGTGATCACCACGTCGTCCACCGCCGCCTCGACGAGGCTCGCGGTGCCCGCGTCGGCCGCCTCGACGACGACGCGCACGGTCTGCCCGGCGAAGGCGGAGACGTCGGCGGTGGCGGTGGCCCAGGCCGCGTCGCGGTCGACGGCCGCGCCGAGCCGCTCCACCACGGTCGCCGTGGTCGTGCCGACGACCCGTACCCGGAAGAAGTCGGCGCTGGTGGCGTTGCTGCCGTGGGCCAGGTACCACGACAGCGACAGCCGGAGCTGGCCGCCTGTCGGGAGCGTGATCGCCGGCGACCTGACGGTGGTCACGCCGCCGTCGATGTCGTACGCGCCGGCGCTCGAACCCGCGAGCGGGCCGGTGACCAGGGCGTTGACGCCGCTCGTGGTGGCGCCGAGCTGCTTGGGGCCGCTGGAGTCGGTGGCCTGCGGGTCGCCGCGCTCCCACACGCCGGTGGTGGCGGTGTCGGTGCCGCCGGGGTTCACCGTCCAGCCGGTGGCGGTCTCGAAGGTGTCGGACCAGACGGGCTGCGGCTGCTCGGCGGTCGCGAGGGTCCAGACGGCGTGCGCGACGGCGTCCGTGTTGCGGTCGAGCGCGGTGTCGCTGATGTTCGCGGTGGTGTCGCAGGAGCGGTGGTAGCAGGGGTCGAACGCCTGCCCGGCGGTGCCGCCCCAGAGCTGCGCCTGGGCGCTGGACTTGATGCCCTCGGCGCCGGTGAACGTGCCGCCCGCCGGGATCCCGGCGCTGATGAACGGCCCGTAGTCGGAGCGGCCGTCGAAGTCGGTGCCCCGGGTGGGCACGCCGATGCCCGCGAAGTAGCTCTGCAGGACCTGCTCCAGCTCGGCCGACCCGGCAGGACCCGGTCCCGCCCCGGTGCCGTCGGAGTCGTCGCCGTCGTAGATGAAGTAGCCGGCGTTGGGCGAGCCGACCATGTCGAAGTTCAGGTAGCCGCCGATCCTGGCGCGCTCGGCGGCGGGCAGGTTGTTCACGTAGTAGCGGGAGCCGCGCAGCCCCAGCTCCTCGGCGCCCCACCAGGCGAAGCGCAGGTGCCGGTTCGGCTGCAGCCCCTGGCGGGCCACCTCCAGCGCGACTTCGAGGATGGCGGCCGAGCCCGAGCCGTTGTCGTTGATGCCGGGGCCGGCGGTCACGCTGTCGAGGTGGGCGCCGACCATGAGCACGTCGTCCAGGTCGCCGCCGGGCCAGTCGGCGATGACGTTGTAGCCGGTGGCGCCGTTGTAGGTGAACGACTGGAGGGTGGTGGCGTAGCCGGCGGCGTTGAGCAGGTTCCTGACGTAGTTGGCGGAGGCCAGGTAGCCGGGCCTGCCGTGCGCCCGGTTGCCGCCGTTGGCGGTGGCGATGGACTGCAACTGGCTCAGGTGGGCCTTCACGTTCGACAGGGGGATGTCGGGAGCGGCGGCCGCCGCCGCGGCGGGCGCGGTCAGGGCCAGTGGGACGGCGAGCACGACGGCGCAGAGCGCCGGGAGTAACTTCACGGGGTCCTCCGTGGGGGGTGAGAGGGGGAGCGGCGTGGTGCGCCGCTCCCCCGCCGGAGTGTCGGCCGGTGACGGTTACCGGCTGACCTGGTGGTTGTGCCCGTGGTACGGCGCGCCGCGCAGCTGGAGCGGCGCCCCGGCGTTCGTGCGGACGGTCGTGCCGCCCGGCAGGCTGCGGTCGTAGGCGTAGGTCACGGCGGAGTGCACGATGGCGCCCGTGTTGACCAGCAGCGCCTCGGTGCTGACGTTGGCGATCGTGTCGCAGGCCCGGTGGTAGCACGGGTCGTAGGCCGCTCCCGCCGTGCCGCCGTACTTCGCGGCCTCCTCCTCGGTCTTCACGCCCTCGGCGCCGGTGAACAGGCCGCCGGACGGGATGCCCGCCTCGATGAACGGCCCGTAGTCGGAGCGGCCGTCGAAGTCGGTGCCGCCGTGCGGCAGGCGCAGCGCGTCGAAGTACCGCTCGAACGTCGCCTCGATCTCGTCGGAGCCGGGCGGGCCCGCGGGCGCGCCGGTCGCGTCGGAGTCGTCGCCGTCGTAGATTTTGTACGCGTAGTTCGGCGAGCCGATCATGTCGAAGTTCAGGTACAGCTTGATCTTCGCGCGCTCCGCGGCCGGCAGGTTCGCCACGTAGTACTCGGAGCCGATCAGGTTGAGCTCTTCCGCGCCCCACCAGGCGAAGCGCAGCTTGTTGACCGTCGGCAGCTTGGCCATGAGCAGGGCGGTCTCCAGGATGCCCGCGCTGCCGGTGCCGTTGTCGTTGATGCCGGGGCCGGCGGTGACGCTGTCCAGGTGCGCGCCGAACATGACGACGTTGCCCGGGTTACCGCTCCGGGAGTCGGCGATCACGTTGTAGGTGGTGCGGGTCTCGCTCTCGGTGTCGGTGGCCAGGCGCACCACGCTGGTCGTGGCGGCCAGTTCGGCGCCGATCTCGAAGCCGGTGCCGACCACGGGGATCGTGACCGTGGGCACGCCGAGGGTGCCCTGCAAGGTCGCGGTGCGGCCTTCCTGGCCCTCGTTGAAGATGATCACACCGGCGGCGCCCGCGGCCTGGGCGTTCTCCGCCTTGACGCGGAAGTCACAGCTGCCGCGCTGGATCAGGGCGATGTTGCCGGGCGTGAAACCGGCGAAGTCCGCCGGCTCGCAGCCGGAGGTCGAGCCCGGCTGGGCGGGCGGCGGGATCTGCAGGTCCACGTTCTGCACGGTCGCGGTCACGTCCCCGGCGCCGGAGTACGTCATGGTCGCGAACTCGCCGACCACGCTGCCGTCCGGCGGGGTCGGGGTGTACGTGCGCGGATCGGGCGAGATCCGTTGCATGGTGGCCGTGGAGTTCTGCATGAAGAACGGGAACTCGAACGGCTGGATCGTGACCTTGTAACCCGCCTGGCGCAGCTTGCCCGCCACGTAGTCGCGCGAGGCGTCGTAGCCGGGCGTGCCCGAGGCGCGGGTGCCCCCGTTGGCGTCGGCGATCCGCTGGAACGCCTCCAGGTGCCGGACGACAGGCTTGGCCTTGACCGATCTGGCCAAGGCCGTCGGATCGGGATCCGCCTGTGCCGGGGTGACGAAGGCGAGAGGAAGGGCGAGGGCCACTGCCAGGGTGCCGGCTCGGGCCACGCCCTTGGGGAGGTGGAAGCGCATTCGGCTCCTCCGCAAGGAATCTGGTTGGGACTGACTCCCCCGATTCAAGTCGCGCTGGAACGTTAACCAGAGCAAGGCACCCTGAAAAGACCCAGATATGCGATTTTCAGCCCACTACGTCGTCCTTGGCTGAATCCAAGTTGGTCTTCAGCTCCTCCATCACCTTGGCGTACCCCAGGTAGCTGTACCGTTCGGCGGCACGCCACGGGTAGACCTGACCGGCCTTGACCGCGGGCAGCTCGCTCCAGGTCGGCTTCTTCGCCATCTCGCCGGCCTTCATGGACTGGGCCCGGGCGTCCACCAGGATCACGTCGGCCTCGTACTTGTCGGCGTTCTCCCAGCTCAGCACCTCCCAGAAGCCGCCCTCGCTCTCCGTCGGGCTGGCCGGGGAGACGACGTCGAGGCCCAGCTCCTTGAAGTAGGCCAGGTCGGGGTGGTCGGGCAGGTACGCGACGTACAGGTTGTCGGGGGTGGCCGTGACGACCATGACCTTCAGCCCCGGCCTGGCGGCGGCGGACTCCCTGAGCCGGGCGCTCGCGGCCTCGAAGCGGGACTTGGCCTCGGCGACCGGCGCGGCGTTCAGGTCGGCGCCCAGCGCGGCGGCCAGGCCGGCGTAGCGCTCGATGACCTCGGTGAGCTTCTTGCCGCCGAGCAGGACGCCGAGCGTCGGGGCGACCTGCTCGATGGCGTCCGCCGACTCCTCGGGCACGTACCAGAGCGAGTCCTTCAGGTACATGCCCGAGACGAGCAGGTCGGGCCGGACCGAGATGAACTTCTCGACGTTGAACTCGCCCCACGTGTTGCCGATGGACTCGACGGCGGCGATGTCGACCTCGCCCACCTCGGGGTCGCGCCCGCCGTCCTTGAGCCGGTGCGGGCCGAACACGGCGACCGGGCGCACGCCGAAGTCCCACAATGCCGCCGCGGAGGCGGACTGGGCCACCACCCGCTCCGGCCGCGCCGGCAGGGAGATCTTCTTGCCGCGATCGTCCGTCCAGCTCCAGGCTTCCTGCGCGGAGGCGGACGGCGCGGACGCGGGCGGCGCCCCCGTCCCGCCGCACGCGGCGGTTCCCAGCAGAGCGGCGACGGCGAGGGCGACGAGTCCCCTACGCGGGACAGTGGGCATGGGGACTCCTCCGGCTTTACCGATTCGTGGTCCGCATATTAGCTTAGGCTTACCTAAGTCGAAAGGGTCACCCGTGCACTCCCTGCGGAACCTTAAGATCGAGCGCAGGGGGTGAGCCGCCGATGCTCCGGGCGATATTCAAGACCGAGGCAGGCAGCACCACGCTGCTGCTCGCCGCCACGATCGTGGCCATGCTCTGGGCCAACTCGCCGTGGGGCGACACCTACGAGGCGTTCTGGCACATTCCAGTCGGGCTCACGTTCGGCGACGCCACGTTCTCCCTCGATCTGCGCCACTGGGTGAACGACGGGCTGATGGCGATCTTCTTCTTCGTCATCGGCCTGGAGATCTCCTACGAGATGCGCCTCGGGCAGATGCGCGACCGCCGGCTGGTCGCCGTGCCGGCCCTCGCCGCGCTCGGCGGGCTGGTCGTCCCCGCGGGCATCTACCTGATGCTCAACGCGGGCGGGCCCGGCGCCGTCGGCTGGGGCGTGCCGATCGCCACCGACACCGCGTTCGTGCTGGGCCTGCTCGCCGTGGTGGGGGCGCGCTGCCCCGACCCGCTGCGGGCCTTCCTGCTCACGCTGGCGATCGTGGACGACGTGCTCGCCATCATGATCATCGCCATCTTCTACACGGCGAGCCTGTCCGTCCCCGCGCTCGTCACCGCGGTGCTGCTGCTCGCCGCGATCATGCTGCTGCGGTGGCTGCGGATCTGGCGCGCGCCCGCGTACATCGTGCTCGGCTTCGCGCTGTGGGTGGCGACGCTGGAGAGCGGCGTGCACCCGACGCTGGTCGGCATCGCGCTCGGCGTGCTGGTTTTCGTGTACGCGCCCAGCGACCGGAAGCTGATCAGGGCCGGCGAGGCCGTGCAGGAGCTGACCTACGCGCCCAACCCGCGGGCGGCCGTGGAGGCGACGCGGCTGGTGCGCATGTCGGTCTCCGTGAACGAACGGCTGCAGCTGCTGCTCCACCCGTGGAGCAGCTACGTGATCGTGCCGATCTTCGCGCTGGCCAACGCCGGCATCCGGCTCGACAGCGAGACCCTGAGCGCGGCGATGACCTCGCCGATCTCCATCGGCGTGGCGCTGGGCCTGCTCGCCGGCAAGCTCCTCGGCATCACCCTCGGCACCTGGCTGCCGCTCCGGCTCAACTGGGGCATCCTGCCGGGCAACCTGGTGTGGGGCCAGCTGCTGGGCGGCGCGGCGGTGTCCGGCATCGGGTTCACGGTCTCGCTGTTCATCGTGGAGCTGGCCTTCGAGGACCCGCTGCTGATCAGCGAGGCCAAGATCGGCATCCTCGCCGGGTCGATCGCCTCGGCGCTGCTCGGCTGGATCATCTTCAAACTGGCGTGGAACCGGGGCGGCGTGTGCGCCCCTCCGGACGCCGCCGCCGAGCCGGAGGAGGAGCGGCCGGAGCTGCTCAGCACGCCGGTCGGCCCCGACGACCACGTGCGCGGCCCGGCGGACGCCGCCGTCACCGTGGTCGAGTACGGCGACTTCGAGTGCCCCTACTGCGGGCGGCTGCACCCGATCCTGGAGGAGCTGCGGCGCCGCCGCCCCGACGTGCGGTTCGTGTTCCGCCACTACCCGCTCCGCGACATGCACCCGCGCGCGCTGGCCGCCGCGCTGGTGGCCGAGGCGGCCGGCCGCGACGGCCGGTTCTGGGAGATGCACGACAAGCTCTACGCCGCCCAGCGCGCCCTCACCGACGCCGACCTCGCGCGTTACGCGGCCGAGCTGAAGGTCGACCTGTCGGCTCCGATCGCCGCCCGCGCCGCCAGGATCGAGCGCGACGAGCGATCAGGCCGGGAAAGCGGGGTACGAGGCACCCCGACCCTGTTCATCAACGGCGTACGCTACCGAGGCAGGCTGGACCTCGCACCGATCATCGAAGCGGTGGAGAAGGCACGCCCCGCCGCCCCCGGGAAAAAGACCCCCTGACGGATGGAGATCTCCGGCATGGCCTCTTCGAACCTCCTCAACGTGCTGCTCGCGATCCTGTCCTGCGCGGTGCCGGGCATCGGCGTCGTGGTAACGGCCATGGGCCGGCGCACCCACGGACGCGCGGCGGTCATCGGCCTGCTGGGCTGCGTCGCGCTGCTGCTGGAGGGCCTGCTCCGGCTCGGCCAGACGATCTTCCTGCGGACCATCGTGGAGAGCGTCGGCCTCCGCGAGGCGGGCGGCGTGCTGGCGTTGCTGGGGCTGGTCTCGTTCGTGCTGGCGACGACGGGCGTCGGCCTCCTGATCTGGGCCGTGGTCGCCCGCCGCACGCCGCAGCCCGCCGCCCCGGGTTGGCAGCAGCCGCAACCCGGCCCCCAGCAGGGCTGGCAGCAGCCCGGCCCGCCCCAGCAGCAGCCCCCGGCCGGCCCGCACCAGAACCCGCAGGCGGGCCCGTACCAGAACCCGAACCCCGGGCCCTACCAGAACCCGCAGGGTTGGCAGCAGCCCCCGTCCTGACCGGTCCGGATGGGACGAAGGCGGCAGATGTGACAATCTTGGAGCACACCCCGCCTCCGAAGGGCATCATGAATCCAGAGCAGCCCGGCGGTCCCGAAGGGGACATGACGATCAGGCGTCGCTGGGACGCCCCGGCCCCGCCCCCGCCGCGGCGGCAGGCGACGCCCCCGCACCCCCTCCCGCCGCCCGCGAACGCGGCGCCCCTGTTCCCCCAGCCTCCGCGCATGCCGCCTCTGGAGGACAACCGGACGCAGCGGCTCGACTACACGCCGGACCTGCTGCCCGACGTCGCCTACGAGACCAGGAAGTCCCGGTCGGGCTGGTGGTGGCTGTTCGCGGTGGGCGGCGTCCTGCTGCTGGTGGTGGCGCTGGCCGCGGCCGTGCTGCTGTCGGCCAACTCCTAGGCCCTGGTGAAGTCCATCGTCCAGTTGGTCTCCCAGGTCCGCTCGCCGTCGGCCGAGAGCGCCTGCTCCCACCGGCAGGCGTCCGGCCCGAGCACGGTCCAGAGGAACCGGGAGCGCACCGGCGTCCCCTCGTGCAGTTCGTCGGCGTAGAACCGGCCGCGGTCGCCGTCGAAGCCGCCCACCATGGGCGGCAGGTCGAGCGTGCCGGTGCGGCTGCTGGACCAGTAGATGGACCACAGCCTCGTGGCCGGCTCGTACAGCCGCAGCGTCAGCCCGCTGTAGCCGAGGGTGGGGAAGTGGATCTCGTCGAAGTTGGCGGCGCCGCCGAAGTGGCGGGTGCTGGTCGACACGCCCGGGAACTCCTCCCAGTCGTCGCTGCCGGCCAGGCGCTTGACCAGGCGGCGGTTCGCCACGTTCCAGGTGCCTGCGAGGAAGTCGAAGTCGTTCATGCGGAGACGGTAAGGGCGGGTCGCTGACATGTAGTGTCAGTGATGTGCGTGCCTCCCGCCTCGTCTCGATCCTGCTGCTCCTGCAGACGCGGGGCCGGATGACGGCCAGGGAGCTCGCCGAGCGGCTGGAGGTGTCGGTCCGCACGATCTACCGCGACGTGGACTCGCTGCACGCCGCCGGCATCCCGCTCTACGGCGACGCCGGGCCGAGCGGCGGCTACCAGTTGCTCGACGGCTACCGCACCAGGCTGACCGGGCTGACCGCCGACGAGGCCGAGTCGCTGTTCCTGGCCGGGCTGCCGGGCCCGGCGGCCGAGCTGGGGCTGGGCGCGGTCGTGGCGGCCGCCCAGCTCAAGCTGATGGCGGCGCTGCCGGTGGAGCTGCGCGACCGGGCCGGCCGCATCCAGGAGCGCTTCCTGCTGGACGCCCCGGCTTGGTACCGGGACCCGGAGCCGGTCACCCACCTGCCGGCCGTGGCCGAGGCGGTGTGGAACGAGCACCCGCTGCGGGTCCGCTACCGCCGCTGGCGGGCGCCCCAGGAGGTGGAACGCCGGCTGGAGCCGTACGGGCTGGTGGTCAAGGCCGGGCGGTGGTATTTGGTGGCCCGCTGCGGCGACGGCGTGCGCACCTACCGGGTGTCGCAGATCCTGGAGCTCCACCCGCTGCCCGGACGGATCATCCGCCCGGCGGGCTTCGACCTGGCCGCCCACTGGCAGGGCTACCTGGCGGAGTTCGAGGCCAGGCTGCGCCGGGGCGAGGCGGTGGTGCGGCTGTCGCCGTCCGGCCTGGAGCGGCTGCGCGACCTGATGACGCCCGGCGTGGTCGCGGCGGCGAAGGAGACGGCCCAGCCACCGGACGAGGAGGGCTGGATCACGGTGACGCTGCCCATCGAGTCCGTCGGGCACGCGGTGGCCGAGTTCCTCAGGCTGGGCGCCGACGCCGAGGTGGTCTCCCCTCCGGAGCTGCGCGCGCGGGTCGCCGACACCGCCGAGCGGATCGTCCGCCGCTACCGCGGCTGAACCAGCCGCATCACGTGGAACCGCCGGGTGACCTCGTATCCGGCTCTGGTGTAGAGGTTTCCCGCCGGGCCGGTCTCGCCGGTCCACAGGAACCACGACCCGTGCAGCCCTTCGGCCCGCATGCCCGTCATCGCCGCGTGGAGCAGGATCTTGCCGAGCCCGGTGCCGCGTTCGGCGGGGTCCACACCGAACGGCCCGAACCGCTCGGGGATCCCCCGGTACGCCCCGTAAGCCGCGAATCCCACGACGCGCTCCCTCACCGCGACGATCAGCCGCCCACGGTCGCCCATCCTCCTGATCGCCTCGCCCCAGTCGGGATTGAACACCCCGGCCGCGAACCTGATCAGCTCCGGCAGTTCCCCATCGGCCGGCGCCCGGAACGCGTACCCCTCCCGCTCCCGCGCCGCCCGCAGCTCCCGCACCTCGTCCGGCACCGTGTAGCCGACGAGCGTCCGGTCCATGGCCACCGGCGTGTACAACGTCCGGAAGCCCAGCCTCTCCAGCAACCGGTACGCGTCCGGATAAAGCGCCGCATCCACCCCGGGCAGCACGTAGTTGGGCGTGTACGGGGCGAACTCGACCGTCGTGCGCCCATGCCGCGCCAGGAACGCCAGCGCCTCCTCCACCAGCCGCCGCCCCAGCCCGCGCCCCCGATGCTCCGGCGCCACGAAGAAGAACGGGATCCACCCGGTGCCCGGCTCCAGATCCGTCGACGGGGCGAGCGGAACCAGCCTGCGCACCCCGTACGCGCACCCGGCGAACTCCCCGCCGACCACGGCCACCCGCAGCCCCTCGGGGTCGAAGTTGGGATCGAGCAGCACGCAGTCACGCAGCCGGCCGGACGTCGTGGGGTCGGCGGGCATCCCGCGGTTCCAGGCCGCGACGAGCGGCCCCTCATCCCCCGCGGCGAACCCCCGGACCGTGGTCGTCGGATTGATCACCCGGCCATGCTGCCAGAAGGCGGGCCGCCGTCAGACCCGGGTCGGCAGCGGGCCGCCGTGGTAGGTCATCGCGTCGCCGAAGGCGGTGAGCAGGTCCACCTCGCCCCCCTCGGCGTCCGCGTACGCCCGGTGCAGGTTGAGCACCAACCGCTCGGCGTCGTCCCACGCGGCGAACTCGCCCAGGTCGGCCCCCCGCGCCGCCGCCAGGGGAGTGAGCCCGTGCTCGCGCCCCTTCCGCGCGACGTCGAGCACGAGCCGGTAGTAGCGCTCGTGCGCCGCCAGGATCCCCGGCAGCGACGCCGCGTCCGCCAGGGGCCCGTGCCCCGGCACCACGTGCTCGGCCCCGAACGCCGCCAGCCACTCCAGCGACTCCAGCGCACCCCGTACGGACCCCATCATCACCAGCGGCGTCAGCCCGTTGAAGATCAGGTCGCCGGTGAACAGCACCCGCTCCTCGGGCAGCCACGCCACCACGTCGCCCGGCGTGTGCGCCGCGTACCCGGGGTGCCGCAACTCGACCCGCCGCCCGCCCGCGAACACGGTCACCTCGCCGCGGATCGCCACGTCGGGCACCCGCCGCGTGACGTTCCCCCAGTCGGGCACCGGCGTCCAGAACGGCGGGCACCCGTCGATGACGAAGTCCGCCAGCAGCGCCGCCCGCATGGCCTCGTGCCCGAACAGCACGGCGGCCTCGGGAAGCAGGCTGTTGCCGTACGCGTGATCGCCGTGCTGATGGGTGTTGACCGCCAGCCGCACCGGCACGCCCCCGGTGGCCTCGTCCAGCGCCTCCAGGAACCGCCTGGTCCGCTGCTCGGTGGCGCACGTGTCGACCACGAGGACGGCCCCGTCACCGGCGACGGCGCCCGCGTTGTTCACCCACCAGGTCCCGTCCGGCTGCACCCACGCGAACACCCCGTCCACGACCTGACGCAACCGCGGCTCCGCGACCGGCTCGCCCATGTCTCCTCCTTCCGAAAGCCCTCCCTCATACTCCCCCGCCCGCCGCGGTTTCGCTGGCGTACGGGGCGGTCCATGAGGCAAAGTGAAACAGCGTTTCCCTCAGGAGGTCGTGACGTGCGTTATGTGATCATCGGTTGCGGCAACGTCGGCATGGAGCTGGCCCGCCGCTGGACCGCCGCGGGCCACCGGGTGACCGGCACCACCACCACGCCCGGCCGCGTCGGCGAGCTCCGGGAGGTGTGCTCGGACGTGGCGGTCCTGCGGGGCAGCGACCGGGCGGCCGTCCAGCGGGTGGTCGAGGAGGCCGACGCGGTCGTCCTGACCGTGAGCCCGCGCCTGGCCCGTTCCTTCGACGCCGCCCAGCGGGTCGCCGAGTACGCGGACACGCTGACCGCCAGCGCCCGCACCGCCGTCGAGGCGCATCCCCGCGTGGTCTTCACCAGCTCCGTGTCCGTCTACGGCGCCGGCGCGGGAGCCGTGGTGGACGAGGACACGCCCGTGACCGGCGACCCCGACGCCTCCCCGCGCAACTTCGCCGCCGCCGAGGCCGCCGTCCTCGCCACGGCCGGCGGGGCGGTCGTGCGCATCCCCGACGTGTACGGGCATCCGCGTGACATGGACTACCCGGCGCGGGTGAAGCTCGCCCACGAGATGCTGGGCGGGAGCGTCCCCTTCTCCGCCGAGGCGCTGCTCTACCGGATCGACTACAGGGACGCGGCCGCCGCCCTCGGCTTCGTCGTCGGCGAGGGCCTGACGGGGATCTACAACGCCGTGCCCGATGCCGTCGCGCCCCGGACGAACGCGGAGGTGTTCGGCGAGATCTGCGCCGCCGGAGGGTGGCCGCCGCTGACCTTCCGCGGCGAGATCAGGACGCCGACCGTGCCGGTGAGCTCGGCCAGGCTCCGGGCGGCGGGATTCGCGTTCGCCCACTGAGGCCGGAGACACGAACACTGAGGCCGGAGACACGAAAATGCCCCGCCGTGAGGGCGGGGCATCGTCTGTGGAGCTATGGGGATTCGAACCCCAGACCTCCTCCATGCCATGGAGGCGCGCTACCAACTGCGCCATAGCCCCTGATCACCGCTCGCGAGCGGGCCTCCGAGAGCATATAGCCATCCCGGCGATTCGCCTAATCGCACGCCCGTACCGGGAACGGCGAAAGAGACGGCCGCCCGCGTGACGCGAGCGGCCGCTCACGCCGGTTGGCGCCCCTCGGCGTCGGGGCTGTCGTCGCTGCTGATCGGCTCGGGGAGGGTGCCGGCGTTGTGCTCCAGCAGGCGCCAGCCGCTGCGCCCCTCGTGGAGCACGGACCACGAGCAGTTGCCCAGCCCGCCGATGGCGGACCAGAGCTCCAGCGGCAGCCTGAGCAGCTCGCAGATGCCGAGCCGCAGCGCCGCGCCGTGGGAGGCCACGACGAGCAGCCCGTCGTCGTCGAGCTTGGCCGCCCAGCGCCGCATGGCGGCGGCGACCCGGACGGCGACGTCGGTCACGGCCTCGCCGCCGGGGGCCTCCCAGGCGACGTACTCGCGCGGCCAGCGTTCGGCGATCTCCTGGCGGGTCAGGCCCTCCCACTCACCGCCGCCCCGCTCGCGGAAGTCCTTGTCGACGGCCACCTCGATGCCGGTGACGCGGCCGAGGGCGAGGGCGGTGTCGTTGGCCCGCTGGAGGTCGGAGGACACGATGAGAGTCGGCCGCAGCGAGGCGAGCAGGGACGCCGCCCTGGCCGCCTGGGCCTGGCCGGTCTCGTCGAGCGGGATGTCGGAATGGCCCTGGAAACGGTGTTCGACGTTCCACAGGGTCTGCCCATGACGGAGGCAGACGATGCGTCTGCTCAAGTGCGGGCCCTTTGGATGTTGGCCTGCATGACGCTCTCCGGCAGGGAAATGGCCGGGCAGTCCTTCCACAGCCGCTCCAGGGCGTAGAAGGTGCGGTCTTCCTCGTGCTGGACGTGCACGACGATGTCCATGTAGTCGAGGAGGACCCAGCGGCCCTCACGCTCGCCCTCGCGGCGCACCGGTTTGGCGTCGGCCTCGGTGCGCAGCCTCTCCTCGATCTCGTCGACGATGGCGCGGACCTGGCGGTCGTTGGTGGCGGAGCAGAGCAGGAAGGCGTCGGTGATGACGAGCTGCTCGCTGACGTCGTAGGCGAGGATGTCTTCGGCCAGCTTGTCGGCGGCGGCCTCGGCGGCGATGCGCACGAGCTGGACGGCGGTGTCAGATGCTGTCACGGTGCGGGTCGGACCTCCTGAGTCGGCAACATGCCCTATATGGAGGGTACCCGTTACGGCCGTCCTGCCCCACGTACGGCACTACTTCACTCGTGCGAGCGGTAGAGGTCGCGCTTGTTGATGTACTGGACGATCCCGTCGGGCACGAGATACCAGATCGGCTCCCCTTTGGCCACGCGCTGCCTGCACTCCGACGACGAGATGGCCAGCGCCGGGATCTCCAGCAGCGTCACCCTGCCCTCGGGCAGCCCGGGGTCGTGCAGGTGGTGCCCCGGCCTGGTGCAGCCGACGAAGTGGGCCAGCTGGAAGAGCTCGTCGGCGTTCTGCCAGTCGAGGATGGCGCCGAGCGCGTCGGCGCCGGTGATGAAGAACAGCTCCACCTGCGGCCCGTAGATCTCCGAGATGTCGCGCAGGGTGTCGATGGTGAACGTGGGCCCGGGGCGGTCGATGTCCACCCTGCTGACGGAGAAGCGCGGGTTCGACGCGGTCGCGATGACGGTCATCAGGTAACGGTCCTCGGGCGCGGACACCTCGCGCTCCGACTTCTGGTACGGCCTGCCGGTGGGCACGAACACGACCTCGTCGAGCTCGAAATGATGGGCCGCCTCGCTGGCGGCGACCAGGTGCCCGTGGTGGATCGGGTCGAACGTGCCGCCCATGACTCCCACGCGTCGCTTCCCCTGCATACCAGGCGCGTTCATCATGAAACGGACCTTACGCGGAAGCCTCCACAAGACATCACGGCACCCCCCTTCACGATGGCCGCGCATACCTCCCGTCGCGGACGTAGCATGCCGGGCATGACGACCACCCCGGACCGCAGCCGCGTCCAACTGCCCGGCATCTCGTCCCGTGCCTACGAACACCCCGCAGACCGGTCGGCTCTGGTCGCTCTGCGCAAGTTGAGCGGGTTCGACACGGTTCTCAAGCAGATGTCCGGCCTAGTCAGCGAGCGGCGCCTTCGCCTCATGTACCTCGCCTCTGCCGTGCGGGTGAGCGAGACCCAGTTCCGCTCCCTCTACGACATGGGCCGTGACGCCGCCTACGTCCTCGACCTGCACCGGATCCCGGAGATCTACGTCCAGCAGGACCCGCAGGTCCAGGCCAAGGCCATCGGCTTCGACGACCCGTTCATCGTCGTGACCACCGGCCTGCTCAACCTCATGAACGAGGAGGAGCAGCGCTTCGTCATCGGCCACGAGACGTCCCACATCCTGTCGGGCCACGCCGTCTACCGGACGATGCTCGACATCCTCACCCGCCTCGCGGCCCGCGTCGCCTGGATCCCGCTCGGCTACATCGGCCTGCGCGCGATCGTGGCCGGACTGGAGGAGTGGTACCGGAAGTCGGAGCTGTCCTCCGACCGCGGCGGCCTGCTCACCGGCCAGGACCCGGAGGCCGCCAAGCGCGCGCTGATGAAGCTCGCCGGCGGCGACTACACGCACGAGATGAACATCGAGGCGTTCCTGGAGCAGTACGCCGAGTACGACACCGCCGGCGACCTGCGCGACGGCTTCCTCAAGGTGCTCAACCTGCTCGGCACCACCCACCCGTTCGCCGTGGTCCGCGTGGCCGAGCTCGACAAGTGGCAGCGCAGCGGCGAGTACGACCGCATCATCGGCGGCGACTACCCGCGCCGCGAGGACGACCCCAACGCCCGCGTCAGCGAAGAGGTGAAGGCCGCCGCCGAGTCCTACCGCAGGTCCTGGTCGGAGTCCCAGGACCCGTTCATCGGCGTGCTCCGCGACGTGGCCGAGGGCGCGGTCAACGCCGGCGAGCGGATCTTCAACCGGTTCGCGCGCCGCGACGGCTGACCGTCACAGCAGCAGGGCGATCGCGCGCACGGCAGCCGCGCACAGGGCGACGAACCCGCCCAGCACGGCCAGTGCGCGCAGCCCTTCCCTGCGCAGCTCGGGCAGCCGGGCGCCGACCCGCTCGATCTCGCGCCCGGTGATGCCGCCGCACAGCATGCCGAACACCACGGCGGCGGCGGTGACCGGAGCGGGCTGCTGCCACCAGGTCGAGTCGATGTGACCGCCGCCGGTGATCCACAGCGCTCCGCCGGCCGCGACGGCCACGGGCGCCCCCGGCCAGACGGCGGCGCTGGCCAGCGCTCCGGACAGGGCGAACGGAAGCGTCACCGCCCTCATGGTGGCCCGCAGCCACCCTTCGGCGTGGTTGCGCACCATCCAGTGGCTCATCCACAGCGCCCTGGTCAGCACCACGAACACGGCCGTGATGCCGATGGAGGCGATCGGCCACATCACCGACGCCACCACGCACGGCACGGCCAGGACGGCGAGCAGCAGCAGCGCCGTGTTCCCGGCAGGCAGCGTGGTGGCCCCTTCGGCCCTGCTCTTGACGCCCTTGGCCACGCTCTGCGTCCTCGTGCGGGTCCGCGCCGCCGTCTGCGCCCTGGCCCGCACGGCGCCCTCGCCGCTCCGCCCGCGCCCCGCGGCCGTCTCCACGGCCCGCCGCCCGGCGCCGTCACCGGCCCTGCCCCGCCCTCCGGTCCCGGCGGCCGCGGCCCCCGTCGCGGCGACAGCCTCACCCCGCCCGCGCCCGGTCGTCCCGTCGCTCTTCCCGCGCCCCGCAGCCCCGTCGGCCCGCCCACGGCCGGTGGCCCCGTCGGTCTTCCCATGCCCCACAGCGCCGTCGGCCCGCCCGCGCCCGGCGGCCCCGTCACTCTTCCCCCGTCCCGCCGCACCGTCAGCCCGCCCGCGCCCGGCGGTCCCGTCGGCCCGGCCCCGGCCCGTCCCCTCGTCCGTGGCGCGCCCGCGCGGCGCGGGCACCTCTCCGGCACGCCCCCGCGCCCCGTCGGCACGCGCAGCCGCCTCACCCGTACGAGACCGCGACGGCGCACTGTCAGCCGAGCGCCCGCGCACCCCCTCCGCACGCGCGGCCACCTCACCCGCACGCGACCGCGGCGGCACGCTGTCTCCCGAACGCCCGCGTCCTCCCTCAGCACGCGACGCCGCCCCTTCACCTGTGCGGGACCGAGGCGGCACGCTGTCGCCTGAACGCCCGCGCGGCGCGGGCACCTCTCCGGAACGCCCCCGAGCCGCCGGCTCGGAGCCACGGCCGCGTGGCGACGGGACGTTGCCCCCGGGGCGCGAGGCGTCCCCCGGCTCACCGGCGCCGGCGTCGGGGTCGTCGAGACCGCTCGCCTTGACCAGCCGGGCCAGCCGGTCGGCCAGCAACGCGGCGGTGGGCCGCTTGCGCGGCTCGCGGTTGAGCGCCGCCCGCACCAGCGGCAGCAGCTCCACCGGCACGCCCTTGAGGTCGGCCTGCCCGTTGAGCACCGCGTACATCTGCGCCTCGGCGGTCCCCCGCCCGAACGCGGGCCGCCCGGTCGCCGCGAACGCCACCGTCGCCGCCCACGCGTGCACGTCGGCGGGCGAGTCCACCTGCTCGTCGGCGAAGATCTCCGGGGCGGTGTAGCCGGGGGTGCCGAGGAAGGTGCCGGTCAGGGTGAGCCGGGTGGCGTCGTGCACCTGGGCGATGCCGAAGTCGATGAGCACCGGCCCGCCGGCGCCCATGATGATGTTGGCCGGCTTGAGGTCGCGGTGCACCACCCCGGCGGCGTGGATGATGGCCAGGGCCGCGGCGATGCCCTGCGCGAGCCGTACCAGCTCCGCCAGATCGAGGGCCCCGTCCTGGCGCACCCGCTCCAGCAGGGTGACACCCTCGATGTGCTCCATCACCAGATAGGGGCGGTCGCAGGACAGGTCGGCGTCGAGCACGCGCGCGACATAGGGGCTCTCGACCCGGCGCAGTGCCCGGACCTCGCGTTCGAGCCGGATGCGTGCGGCGTCGTTCTCGGTCAGGTCGTGCAGGACCTTGACCGCGACGCGCTCGCCACGGCGGGCGCTGGCGAGGTAGACCTCGCCCATGCCACCCCGGCCGAGCCTCTCGAGCAGGGTGTACGGCCCGACCTTGCCGAGCTTGCTCACCGTCCCTCCCCGCTCGGCGCGCCCATAAGGGACACAACCCTAGCGCTGTGAAAGGTGTGGACGCCTGAGGCACGCCGAAACTTCTATCTGCCGACTCCGATCACGACAGCAGCTTGTCGAGCTCGGCCCTGGGCTCGCGCCCGAGATCCCTGCGCCCCTTCCTGCGCCAGTTGACGTGACCGTGGCTCTCCAGCCAGAGCATCAGCCGGTCGGCGCCGAACAGCACGGCGGCCGCGAACGCGAGGGCGATGACGATCTCCATGCGCTCAGTCAAGGAGGCGCGCGCGGGGCCGCGGGCGCCGACACGCCGCCCGCGACCCGATCACGTCACTGTCCTGACTTGGCGATGACCGTGCCCTCGGCGGTGCGCAGCTGGCCCTCGCCGGTGTAGACCCACTTGGTGGAGGTCAGCTCGGGCAGGCCCATCGGCCCGCGCGCGTGCAGCTTCTGCGTGGAGATGCCGATCTCGGCGCCGAACCCGAACTCGCCGCCGTCGGTGAACCGGGTCGAGGCGTTGACCGCCACCGCTGCCGAGTCGACCAGCGACACGAACCGCCGGGCCGCCTGCTGGGACCGGGTGACGATGGCGTCGGTGTGGCCGGACCCGTAACGCCGGATGTGGGCCACCGCGTCCTCCAGCGAGTCGACGACCGCGGCCGCGATGTCGAGCGAGAGGTATTCGGCGGTGAAGTCGTCCTCGGTGGCGGGCACCACGTCGTCGCCGTAGCGGGCCACGCGCGCGTCGCCGTGGACGGTCACCCCGGCCGCCTTCAGCGCTTCCAGCGCCCGGGGCACGAACGCGTCGGCCGCGTCGGCGTGCACCAGGAACGTCTCGGCCGCGTTGCACACCGACGGCCGCTGCGCCTTGGCGTTGACCAGGATCTCCACGGCCAGGTCGAGGTCGGCGCCGGCGTCGACGTACACGTGGCAGTTGCCCGTGCCGGTCTCGATGACCGGGACGGAGGACTCCTCCACGACCGAGTTGATCAGCGACGCGCCGCCGCGCGGGACGAGCACGTCGACCAGCCCGCGGGCGCGCATCAGCGTCTTCACCGAGTCGCGGGTGAGGCCCGGCACGAGCTGTACGGCCCCGGACGGCACCTCGGTGGCGGCCAGCGCCTCCTGCATCACCTTCACCAGGGCGGTGTTGGAGCTGTAGGCGCTGGAGGAGCCGCGCAGCAGCACCGCGTTGCCGCTCTTGAGGCAGAGCGCGGCGGCGTCGACGGTGACGTTGGGGCGGCCCTCGTAGATGATGCCGATGACACCGAGCGGCACCCTGAGCTGACGCAGCTCCAGCCCGTTGGGCAGGGTGGAGCCGCGCACCACCTCGCCCACCGGGTCGGGCAGGTCGGCCACCTGGCGCACGGCCTCGGCGATGGCGGCCACCCGGCCCTCGTCGAGCCGCAGCCGGTCGATCATGGCCTCGGCGGTGCCCTGCGCCCTGGCCTGCTCCACGTCCGCGGCGTTGGCCTCGACGATCTCGGCGGCATGCGCCACCAGGGCGTCGGCGACGGCGCGCAGGGCCCGGTCCTTGGGCGCCCGCGGCAGCGGGGCCAGCTCGGCGGCGGCCTCTCGTGCCGCGTGGGCGACCTTCAGGAACTCTGTGTTCATGTTTGATTGCTCCGCTTTCGCTCCGCGGCGAAGGGCTCTTTCGAGCCTCGCTCTTCCCTCGTCACTCCGGTCGCTTCGCTCCCTGCGTTCCTCAGTCCAGAGCGAGGCGAGCCCTTCGCACAACCGGACGGGCCCTTCGTGTGTCAGCCGTGGGACTCTGTTATCCAGTCAGCCTTGGGACTTTGTGTCTCGGTCGGCCTTGGGACTCCAGTATTCCGGTCAGCTTTGGGGTTCCAGTATGACGATGTCGTCTCGGTGGATCAGTTCGCGTTCGTACTCCGGGCCGAGTTCGGTGGCCAGGTCGCGGGTGGAGCGGCCGAGGAGGCCTGGGATCTCCATCGCGTCGAAGTTGACCAGGCCGCGTGCCACCACGCGGCCGCGCGGTCCGCACAGGTCGACCGGGTCGCCGGCGGCGAACTCGCCCTCGACGGAGGTCACCCCGGCCGGCAGCAGGGACTTGCGCCGGGTGACGACGGCCTCGACCGCGCCGGCGTCGAGGTGGAGCCGGCCGCGCCCGGTGGTGGCGTGGGCCAGCCACAGCAGGCGCGTGCCCGGATGGCGGCCCTGGGGATGGAAGAAGGTGCCGACGTCGTCTCCGGCCAGCGCGTGCGCGGCGTGGGCGGCGGCGGTCAGCACGACCGGCACGCCCGCGCCGGTGGCGATCCTGGCCGCCTGCACCTTGGTGATCATGCCGCCGGTGCCGACGGCGCCGCCCTTGCCGAGCTGGACGCCGACCAGGTCCTCCGGCCCGCGGATCTCCGCCAGCCGCCGCGCGCCCGGCCGGCTCGGCGGGCCGTCGTAGAGCGCGTCGACGTCGGACAGCAGGATCAGCGCGTCGGCCCGGATGAGATGGCTGACCAGCGCGGCCAGCCGGTCGTTGTCGCCGAAGCGGATCTCGTCGGTGGCCACGGTGTCGTTCTCGTTGACGATGGGCACGATGTCGAGCTCCAGCAGCCGGTCGAGAGTGCGCTGGGCGTTGACGTGGTGGGTGCGCCGCATCATGTCGTCGGCGGTCAGCAGCACCTGGCCGACGCGCAGCCCGTACCGGGCGAAGGAGGAGGTGTAGCGGGCGACCAGCACGCCCTGCCCGACGGACGCCGCCGCCTGCTGCGTGGCCAGGTCGCGCGGTCGCGCGGGCAGCCCGAGCGGGCCCAGGCCCGCCGCGATGGCGCCCGACGACACCAGCACGAGCTGGGTGCCGGCCCGGCGGCGCGCGGCGAGCACGTCGACGAGGGCGTCGACCCGGTCGACGTCGATCATGCCCTGGGGGGTCGTGAGCGACGATGAGCCGATCTTGACGACGACCTTCGACGCTGAACCGATCTGTTCCCGCACGTCCAAACCCTATCCGAGCCCGCCAAACGGTTTATCCGAGGCGGCTGTCGGTGCCGCGCGGCCCCTGGCGGACCGCCTCGGCGTTGAGCGTCGGCTGCCAGTCGAAGATGTAACCGCCCTCCATCGGCCCGATCACCACCTCGACCCCGGCGGTGGCGCCGGCCTTGGCGAGCTCCTCCTCGACGCCGAGCCGCTCCAGCCGGTCGGCCAGGTAGCCGACGGCCTCGTCGTTGCTGAAGTCGGTCTGCCTGATCCACCGCTCCGGCTTCTCGCCGGTCACCTGGAACAGGTCGTCGTTGACCTTGCGCACCTTGAACCCGGCCTCGCCGAGCTGCTTGGGCCTGATGACGAGCCTGGTCGGCTCCTCGACGGGCTTGGCGGCGCGGGCTGCGGCCACCCACTCGCCCATCGCGTACGTGAGCTCGCGCAGCCCTTCGTGGGCCGCCGCCGACACGGTGAACACCCGCAGCCCGCGCTCCTCGAACTCGGGCCGTACGAGGTCGGCCAGGTCACGGGCGTCGGGCACGTCGGCCTTGTTGAGCACGACCATGCGCGGCCGGTCCTCCAGCTTGCCGTAGGCGTGCAGCTCCGCCTCGATCACCTCGTAGTCGGTGACGGGGTCGCGGCCCGGCTCCATGGTGGCGCAGTCGATGACGTGCACGAGCATGTCGCACCGCTCGACGTGGCGCAGGAACTCGTGGCCGAGCCCCTTGCCCTCGGACGCGCCGGGGATCAGGCCGGGCACGTCGGCCACGGTGAACACGTTGTCGCCCGCGGTGACCACGCCCAGGTTGGGGATCAGGGTGGTGAACGGGTAGTCGGCGATCTTCGGCTTGGCCGCGCTGAGGGCGGCGATCAGCGACGACTTGCCCGCGCTGGGGAAGCCGACCAGCGCCACGTCGGCGACGCTCTTCAGCTCCAGCATCACGTCCAGCGCGTCGCCCGGCTCGCCCAGCAGCGCGAACCCGGGCGCCTTCCGCTTGGTGCTGGCCAGCGCGGCGTTGCCGAGGCCGCCGTGGCCGCCGCCGGCGATCACGTAACGGGTGCCGGCGCCGACCAGGTCGATGAGCACCTCACCGGTCGCCGCGTCCTTGACCACGGTGCCGTTCGGTACCGGCAGCACCACGTCGCCCCCGTTGGCGCCGTCGCGGTTGGAGCCCTGCCCCTGCTTGCCGTTGCCGGCCTTGCGGTGCGGGCGGCGGTGGTAGTCGAGCAGGGTGGCGGTGTTGGGGTCGACCTCCAGGATGACGTCCCCGCCCCGCCCGCCGTTGCCGCCGTCGGGGCCGCCGAGCGGCTTGAACTTCTCCCGGTGGATGGAGGCGCAGCCGTTCCCCCCGTCACCGGCCCTGACATGCAGGATCACCTGGTCCACGAAGTCCGGCATTCAGCTCTTCTCCTCCATAGGCCCGCGTACGGGCACACCATCACATCCAGCCGAGCACCCTCAGGAAACGGGTACCTCCGCCCCCTCAGACGAACGGGCTCCGCAGAGGTGCCCCGCCGATCGGCCGCTCCCCCGTACGAGGATCCGGCCGTACGACCGAGCCCTCCACACGGGACCGGCCACAAAACCGGCCCTTCCACGGAAGGAGTCGTACAACGGGACAAGGGGTGGATCGGCAGGCGATCCACCCCTTGTCTCAACCCCTCGCGACGGAGATTTACTCCGCGACGGGGACGATGCTCACGGCGCGGCGACCGCGCTTGGTGCCGAACTGGACGTGACCGGCGGTCAGCGCGAACAGGGTGTCGTCGCCGCCACGGCCGACGTTGTCACCCGGGTGGAAGTGGGTGCCGCGCTGGCGGACGATGATCTCGCCGGCGTTGACCAGCTGGCCGCCGAAGCGCTTGACGCCCAGGCGCTGAGCGTTGGAGTCGCGGCCGTTGCGGGTGGACGACGCGCCCTTCTTGTGTGCCATCTCTCAAACTCCCGATCAGGCCTGGTCGATACCGGTGATCTTCACCTGGGTGTACCGCTGACGGTGACCCTGGCGCTTCTTGTAACCGGTCTTGTTCTTGTACTTGAGAATGCGGATCTTCGGACCCTTGGTCTCACCGAGGATCTCGGCGTTGACCGTGAACCGGCCCGCCTCCGTGGTCACATCGCCGTCGTTGACGACGAGCACCGTCGGCAGCGAAACCGAAGAGCCGACCTCGCCGGCGACCTTGTCCACCTCGAGGACGTCACCGACGGAGACCTTCTGCTGCCTGCCGCCGCAACGAACGATCGCGTACACCGCGGAACCCTTCTACTGACTAGCTGTTGTCGATACACCGGCGCCCCGAGCGGGACGACCGCTGCCTCCGAATGCTGCGCCCGACCTCCGGCTCGTCCGAAACCGACGAACCGAGGGGCGCGCCAACAGGGCACGCCACCTAGCGCACCGATCCACTAGGGTACCGGATGATCCGTGCCCCTGGCGAACCGGACGATTCATCGGATCGCCCGCCAAGCGGTCACTCGGCGGACTTGGCTCGGCGGGAACGTCGCCGCCCCCTGCCGGAAGACTGGCCGCCGTGGTCGTCCTCATGCGGGACATCGTCAAGCGCACCGGTCACCGTATCACGGTTCCCCGTGTCCTTGGCCGCGGAGACCTTGTCGCCCATCTTGTCGGAGACCGCCTTCTCGACCGCCATCTTGCCCTGCGTGCCGCGCGGCTCCGGCTTGCTCTCGACCGGCTCCGTGGAGACGATCAGGCCCCGACCGTTGCAGCAGTCGCACGGCGTCGAGAACGCCTCCAGCAGGCCCTGACCGACCCGCTTACGGGTCATCTGGACCAGCCCCAGCGAGGTCACCTCGGCCACCTGGTGCTTGGTCCGGTCGCGGGCCAGGCACTCCAGCATGCGCCGCAGCACCAGGTCGCGGTTGGACTCCAGCACCATGTCGATGAAGTCGATCACGATGATGCCGCCGATGTCGCGCAGCCGGAGCTGGCGCACGATCTCCTCGGCCGCCTCCAGGTTGTTGCGAGTGACGGTCTCCTCGAGGTTGCCGCCCTGGCCGGTGAACTTGCCGGTGTTGACGTCGACGACGGTCATCGCCTCGGTCCGGTCGATCACCAGCGAGCCGCCGCTCGGCAGCCACACCTTGCGCTCCATCGCCTTGGCGAGCTGCTCGTCGATCCGGTACGACTCGAACACGTCGCCCTGGCCGCCGTCCCACTTCGTCAGCCGCTCGGCCAGGTGCGGCGCGACGTACTTGACGTACTCGTCGACCGTCTCCCAGGCGTCCTCGCCCTGCACGACCAGCGAGCTGAAGTCCTCGTTGAAGACGTCGCGCACCACCCGGATGGTCAGGTCGGGCTCGGCCGAGAGCAGCTCGGGCGGGCTGGCCGACTTGGCCTTCTTGCGGATGTTCTCCCACTGCGCCGACAGGCGGGCGACGTCGCGGGCCAGCTCCTCCTCCGAGGCCCCCTCGGCGGCCGTACGGACGATCACGCCGGCGTTCTCCGGCATGACCTTCTTCAGGATGCTCTTGAGCCGGGTGCGCTCCTTGTCGGGGAGCTTGCGGCTGATGCCGGTCATCGACCCGTCGGGCACGTACACCAGGTAGCGGCCGGGCAGGCTGATCTGCGAGGTCAGCCGGGCGCCCTTGTGGCCGATCGGGTCCTTGGTGACCTGCACCAGCACCGACTGGCCGGACTTCAGCGCCGACTCGATCCGCTTGGGCTGACCCTCCAGGCCGGCGGTGTCGAAGTTGACCTCGCCCGCGTACAGGACGGCGTTGCGCCCCTTGCCGACGTCGACGAACGCGGCCTCCATCGACGGCAGAACGTTCTGCACCTTGCCGAGGTAGACGTTGCCGACGTAGGACTGGCTGGCCTCGCGGTTGACGTAGTGCTCGACGAGGATGCCGTCCTCCAGCACCGCGATCTGTGTGCGGTCGCCCTGGCGCCGCACCACCATCATCCGGTCGACGGACTCACGGCGGGCCAGGAACTCCGACTCGGTGATGATCGGCGGACGCCGGCGGCCCAGCTCGCGGCCCTCGCGCCGGCGCTGCTTCTTGGCTTCCAGGCGGGTGGAGCCGCGCACGCTCTGCACGCCGTCGGCGGAGGTGTCGTGGGCGGCCGCCCGGCCGGAGCGCGGGGCGCGGATGCGCACCACCGTGTTCGGCGGGTCGTCGGGCGTCGTGTCGGCCGTGTCGTCGTCAGCGCCGCGGCGGCGACGGCGACGGCGACGGCGCGAGCTGGAGCCGGACTCGTCCTGGGACTCCTCGGACGCCTCCTCCTGGCCCTCCTCGTCGGAGTCGTCGGAGTCGTCGCCCTCGTCGTTCTCGTCACGCTCGCGTGACTTGCCGCGCCCGCGCCCGCCGCGCCTGCGGCGACGGCGCCGGCCACCGGTCTCCTCCTGGTCGTCGGAGGTGTCGGCGTCGCCGTCGGTGTCGATGTCGGTGTCGTCCTCGGCGGTGACCTCGGCGCTCTCGTCGTGCGCCTCCACCTCAGGCTCGGGCTCCGGCTCCACCGGCCGTACGGGCTGCGCCTGCGTGGGGTCGGGCGCCTGGAACAGCGGCGCGAAGATGGCCGCCGGGCGCCGGAAGGCGGAACCTCCGGCCTCGTCCCGCCTGCGGGCGGCCAGCCCGAACGGGTCGGCCAGCAGGTTGACCTTGATGTCGTCCTCGTCGAGGTCCTCCCCGGCGGGCTCGTCGTCGAGCGGCTCGTCCTCGGGCAGGATCTCGAGAATCTCCTCCTGCTCGTCGGCGGACCCGTCACGCTCTGCCGCGGCCTCCCCGGCCCCCGCGGCCACCTGCGCGGCCACACCCGGCTCGACGCGCGACTCAGCGGACTCGACCCCGGCACCACCCGCACGGGCAGCGTCGTCACGGACCTCACCCGTACGAGCAGCGCCCGCACGGTCGGCACCGGTACGAGCAGCGCCCGCCGCAGCGGTGCCCGCGCGGTCGGCACCCGCCGCAGTGGCACCCGTACGGTCAGCTCCCGCCGTAGCGGCACCCGCGCGGTCGGCACCCGCCGTAGCGGTGCCCGCGCGGTCAGCGCCCGTCGCAGCGGGCTCTCCCGCCTCGATCTCCGGCTCGGCCTTCTTACGGGACCGGCGCCGCTTCGCGGGCGCTTCCGGCTCGGCGGCCTCGCCCGGCGCACCGGCGCCGGAGACCGCGGCCCCGCTCAGCTCAGCCACGCCAGGGGTCTCGGTGCCGGAGGCCGCGACCGACTCGCCACGGGCCGCCTCAGCGCCGTTGGCGGGCACCTGGGCGTCGGGGGCGCCGACGGCCGCGTCCGGGGTCTCGGGGACGCCGGACGCACCGGTCTCCGCCTCGTCGGCGGTCTTCTTGCGGCGCCGGGTCGTCGTGGCCGTCGACCGGGTCCGCGTGGTGCGCTTGGGCTTGGCCTCCTCGACGGCGGCGGCCGCCGCCTCCTCGGCCGGGCTCACCGGAGCCGGCGCGGCGACGACCTCGCCGGGCTCTCCGGCCGCGCGTTGCGCCGCCACACTGGGCAGCGGCCGCCCTTCGGTCACCGACGGCGCGGCCTGGGCGGCCGGGACGGTGACCGGGGCGGAGGGCTTCTCCTCAGGGATCTCCGGCGGGGGCCCCGCCGGCCTCTTGGCCGCGCCGCGGCGCCTGGTCACCTGGGACTGTTCTGTTGTCTCCCCGTCAGGGCCATTGGCCCCGGCGTTGGGCTCGTTCTCGTCGAGCATGCGGGCGCTCTCCCGTCAGCCCCCGGGCGCGTCGCCGCGCCGCGCAGGAGCATCGTGTCTCGTTGTCCGCCACACCCGGAGGCGTGGCGCCAAGTCCTGTCTGCCGGTCACACCCCATGGGGCGCTCCCCTTAACCGGCGACGTGCTCACCCGCCGGTCCCGCCTCGCCGCCGCGCGTCGTATCGCGGTCCAGGTCGAGCGGGTCGGCAAGTGCACCGGTGCCGGCGTCGAGTGGCCCCTGCGCCAGCCTGGTCACCTCGGGGGGGACCGGCGGCGCGAAGTCGGCCACAAGGCGCAGCCCTGTGAGCACATCGTCGGGTCGAACGGCAGGAGTCATGTGCCGAACAACCATGCGCAGTATGACACACGACTGTCCGGGCACCTGAGCTGCTGTTCTCCCTGTTCCCTCCGGCACCGTGAGCCTCAGCACGGCCTCGCGCGCGTCGAAGCGCCGCGGCCCCTTCTTGGTGAGGCGCTCGACCTCCACGTGGCCGGCCGCGAGGAACTTCTGCACCGCCTCTTCGGCGTGCTCGCGGTCGGCGCCGGGCAGCCGCACCTCCCACTCGGAGACCTCCAGGCGGTCGGCCAGCGCGCCGGGGCCGGCCTCGACGACGTCGAGCACGTCAAGGCCCGGCGGCAGCGATCCGTCGAGGTCGGTCTTGACCTGCCGGGGATCGCACGGCGTGGTGACGCCGATCTCGAGGTATTCGGCTTCGCTGGCAACGCCGGTCGGCGCTGCTCCCGCGTAGGAGATCTTCGGATGTGGCGAGAAGCCCGCACTGTAGGCCACCGGAATACCGGCACGACGGACCGCACGCTCGACGGCCCGCGAGATGTCGCGGTGGCTGGTGAAGCGCAGGCGTCCGCGCTTGGCGTAGCGCACACGCAGGCGCTGCACCGTGGGCGCGGGCGGTGGCCCGTCGGGAACAGGTTTCAGTGCCTTGTCGTCCTTCCCTTGTAAGAGTTTCTTCTCTCAGGATAAGCCGCCCGGGCACCCGCGTGTACAGGATCATGTACGGCGAGACACCGGCCGCGCACCCGGCGCGTCGTCAGACGACCGTGAGCGGAAGGAGTTTGCGGCCCGTCGGACCGATCTGAATCTCGGTGCCCATGGTGGGGCAGACGCCGCAGTCGTAGCACGGGGTCCAGCGGCAGTCTTCGACCTCGCCGCCCGAGACGGCGTCCTGCCAGTCCTGCCAGAGCCACTCGCGGTCGAGCCCGGCGTCGAGGTGGTCCCAGGGCAGGACCTCGTTCTCCTCGCGCTCGCGCGTGGTGTACCAGTCGACGTCGACGCCGGCCCGCTCGGCGGCGGCCATCCATCGTTCGTAGGAGAAGTGCTCGCTCCAGCCGTCGAAGCGGCCGCCGTCTTCCCAGACCGCGCGGATGACGGCGCCGACCCGGCGGTCGCCGCGCGACAGCAGGCCCTCCACGATGGACGGCTTGCCGTCGTGGTAGCGGTAGCCGATGGCCCGGCCGTACTCCTTGTCGCGGCGCAGCGAGTCGCGCAGCGCCTTGAGCCGCCGGTCGACGGTCTCGTGGTCGGCCTGGCCCGCCCACTGGAACGGGGTGTGCGGCTTGGGCACGAAGCCGCCGATGGAGACGGTGCAGCGGATGTCGCGCGACCCGGTGGCCTCGCGGCCCGCCTTGATGACCTTCTTGGCCAGGTCGGCGATGCCGAGCACGTCCTCGTCGGTCTCGGTGGGCAGCCCGCACATGAAGTAGAGCTTCACCTGCCGCCAGCCCTGGGAGTAGGCGGCGGTGACGGTGCGGATGAGGTCTTCCTCGGTGACCATCTTGTTGATCACCTTGCGCATGCGCTCGGAGCCGCCCTCGGGGGCGAAGGTGAGGCCGGAGCGCCGCCCGTTGCGGGAGAACTCGTTGGCCAGGTCGATGTTGAACGCATCGACCCGGGTCGAGGGCAGCGACAGCGAGGTGTTGGTGCCTTCGTAGCGGTCGGCCAGGCCCTTGGCCAGGTCGCCGATCTCGCTGTGGTCGGCGGACGACAGCGACAGCAGCCCGACCTCGTTGAAGCCGGACTCCTCGATGCCCTGCTTCACCATGGCGCCGACCGTGGTGATCGACCGCTCCCGCACCGGACGGGTGATCATGCCGGCCTGGCAGAACCGGCAGCCGCGGGTGCAGCCGCGGAAGATCTCCACGCTGAAGCGTTCGTGCACGGTCTCGGCCAGCGGCACCAGCGGCTTCTTCGGGTAGGGCCACTCGTCGAGGTCCATGACGGTGTGCTTGTGGACCCGCCACGGCACGTCGGGACGGTTGGGCGCGACCCGCTTGATGCGGCCGTCGGGGTGGTAGTCGACGTCGTAGAACTTGGGCACGTAGACGCCGCCGGACTCGGCCAGGCGCATGAGCAGCTCGTCGCGCCCGCCGGGCCTGCCCTCGTCCTTCCACTCGCGGATGACCTCGGTGATGGCGATCGCGATCTGCTCGCCGTCGCCGAGCACGGCCGCGTCGAGGAAGTCGGCGATCGGCTCGGGGTTGAAGGCTGCGTGGCCGCCCGCGAGCACGATCGGGTCGTCGTCGCCGCGCTCGGCGGCCACGAGCGGGATCCCGGCCAGGTCGAGCGCGGTCAGCATGTTGGTGTAGCCGAGCTCGGTCGAGAAGGAGACGCCGAACACGTCGAACGCGCGCACCGGCCGGTGGGCGTCGACGGTGAACTGCGGCACGCCCTCGGCCCGCATGAGCGCCTCGAGATCCGGCCAGACCGCGTAGGTGCGCTCGGCCAGGGTCGCGGGCAGCTCGTTGAGGATCTCGTACAGGATGGCCACGCCCTGGTTGGGCAGCCCCACCTCGTAGGCGTCGGGGTACATCAGCGCCCAGCGCACGTCGGCGGAGTCCCACTCCTTGACCGTCGAGTTGAGCTCACCCCCGACGTACTGGATCGGCTTCTGCACCTTGGGCAGCAGCGGTTCCAGGCGAGGGAAAATCGACTCCGCAGTCATACGACCCAGGGTAGCGGCGCCTGGCCGTTCAGCCGAACGCACGCTGCCTCACGTGGATGGCCTGCAGCAACCCGACCCCGATGAGGTTGGCGAAGGTGGAGGTGCCGCCGTAGGAGACGAACGGCAGCGGCAGCCCGGTGATGGGCATGATGCCGATGGTCATGCCGACGTTCACGAACATCTGGAAGGTGAACCAGCACACGATCGTGCCCGCCATCAGCGTGCCGAACCGGTCCTTGCAGTGCCGCGCGATCCACAGCCCGCGCAGCAGCACCAGGCCGAGCAGCGCCACCAGGGTGACCGAGCCGAGGAAGCCGAACTCCTCGCCCGCCACGGTGAAGATGAAGTCGGTGTGCTGCTCCGGCACGAACCGGCCGGTGGTCTGCCCGCCCCCGAGCAGCCCTTTGCCGAACAGCTGCCCGGAGCCGATCGCGATCAGCGACTGGGTGCTGTTGTAGCCGACGCCGCGCGGGTCGACGCTCGGATCGACGAACGCGGTGAACCGGGCCACCTGGTAGGGCTCCAGCACGTCGAAGAAGAAGACGCAGAAGATCCCGGCGGCGCCGATGAGCGTGAACAGGGCGATCAGCCGCTTGCGCACCCCAGAGATGATCATGGCGGAGGCCGTGACGGCGGCCAGCACGAGCGCGGTGCCGAGGTCGGGCTGGAGCATCACCAGCACCAGCGTGATCCCGGCGGCCACCAGCGCCAGCAGCACGTCCAGGCCGCGCGGCCGGTCGGTGCCCTCGACCGGCTGGGCCAGCAGCATGGACGTGATCAGCACCAGGCCGACCTTGGCGAACTCCGACGGCTGCACCGCGAATCCGCCGCCGAGCAGGATCCACGAGTGGGACCCGTTGATGGTCGCGCCCAGAGGAGTCAGCACGAGCCCCAGCCCAACGAGCGAGACCAGGTAGACCACCGGCGCGTACGCCCGCACCGCCCGGTAGTCGGTCATCGCGACCGCGAGGCACAGAGCCACCCCGATCACCTGGTTCAGCAGGTGCTTCCACAGCAGCCCTGTGGAGCCGGGCGCCCACGTCCGCGTGGACGACCAGACGAGCAGGGAGCCGAGGACCAGCAGCGCGGCCACGGCGACCAGCATCACCACGTCCAGCCGCCACACCGCCGACTCCGGCCCGAACACCCTGCGGGTGAACGGCCGCCGCCCCGCCGCCAGCGCACCACCGGTCATCCTGGCACCACCGTCCCGTCGGGCCGGAACGTCGGCAGCTCCGACACCGGCTTGCCATCCCGCACCGCGGCCGGCCGTTTGATGCCGAAGATGCCCTCGTAGATCTCACGGGCGGCGGGAGCGGCGGTCTCCGCGCCGAACCCGCCCTGGGAGACCATGACGACCACGACGAACCGCGGGTTACGGGTCGGCGCGAACGAGGCGAACCAGGAGGTGTCCTGCTTGCCCCACACCTCCGCCGTGCCCGTCTTGCCGCCGATCGCCACCTGGTCCATGGGGAAACCGGCGAAGGCCCCGGCCGCGGTGCCGTCGGAGGGGACCTGGCTGAGCGCGTTCTTGATGTAGCGCCGTTCCTTCTCCGTCACCGGGAGCCTGCCGACGACAGGCACGGGAATGGTCTTGACCACCTTCCCGTCCGGCCGCACCATCGCCCAGCCGATCCGCGGGCTGCGCACCTTGCCGTCGGTGGCGAGCGCCGCGTACGCGCGAGCCAGCTGCAGCGGCGTCACCAGCACGTCCCCCTGACCGATGCTGAAGTTGGCCGAGTCGCCCGGCCGCAGGATGAACCCCTCGGCGCAGTTCTCGTGCGCCAGCCGCTTGAGGAACGCCGCCCGGGCGCCGTCCTTGACCTCGGGATAGCCGGTCTGCGCCCGCTTGCAGTTCTCGCCGCTGGTCAGCGCCCAGCTCTCCTTCTTCCAGCGGCGGTCGGGGATGCGCCCGTGCGACTCGCCCGGCAGGTCGACACCGGTGGGCGCGCCGAACCCGAACTTCCTGGCGGTGTTGGCGAACACCTCGGCGACGTGCTTCTTCGGCGTCCGCCCGCCGTCCTTCAGGTACTGGTCGTACGCGGCCTTGTAGAAGATCGTGTCGCACGACTTCACCAGCGCCGTGTGGAGGGTGAGCGTGCCGAGCGGGATGCCGCGGAAGCCGTTGAAGGCACGGTCGCCGATCATGACGGAGCCGGGGCAACTGTACTGGCCGTCGAGCGGGTATCCGGCCCGCAGCATCGAGGCCACGGACGACACCTTGAACGTCGAGCCGGGCGCGAACTGGCCGTTGATCGCCCGCGACGTCAGCGGCTTGCCGGACTTCTCCGACAGCAGGTGGCGGTAGGTGCGCGCGGAGATGCCGCCCGCCCACACGGACGGGTTGTAACCGGGCGCGCTGGACATCGCGAGCACCCGCGAGGTGCGCGCGTCGAGCACCACCGCCGCGCCCCCGTCGGCGGCCGGCGCGGACTTCATCGCCTTCTGCAGCGCCCGCTCGGTGACCGCCTGGATGCGCGCGTCGATGCTGGTCACCAGGTGGTGGCCGGCGACGGACGGCACCTCCTTCTCCACCCCGAGCGGCTTGCCCATCCGGTCGACCTGCACCCTGCGGATGCCGGCCTTGCCGCGCAGCTCCTCGTCGTAGAAGTACTCCAGGCCGTCGCGCCCGGCCAGGTCGACGCCCGAGAAGGTGGCCTTCAGCCCGACCCGCTTCTCCAGCTCCGCCTCGGTCACCGGGGACAGGTAGCCGAACATCTGCGCCCCGGCCTCACCCAGGGGATACTCCCTGATGGCCTGGATCTCCGCCGACACCGCGGGGAACTTCTCCTGCTGCTCCAGGATCTGCAGCGCCTCGCGGGTGTCGACCTTCTCGTCGAGCGGCACGGGTTGGTACGGGGAGCCGGTCCAGCACGGCTTGGGCACGTCGGGACCGCAGGGCGTGATCCGCCTCTGCAGCTGCGAGACGGGCCGGCTGAGCACCTCCGACAGCTTGCCCAGCACCTTGACCCCGCTGTCGCGCATCCGCACCAGCCTGTTGCGGTCGACCGAGACGACCAGCCGGGACTTGTTGCGCACCAGCGGGCGGCCCGAGGAGTCGAGGATCTGTCCGCGCACCGCGGGCACGATGACGGTCCTGGTGCGGGTCTCGGTCGCCCGGTTGACGAACTCGGGGCCGCGTACGACCTGCACCTGCCAGAGCCGCACGGCGAGCGCCGCGAGCAGCACCAGCACGAGCACCTGCACCACGAGCAGCCGGGTCCGCATGCGGTTCACAGCATGTGCCTCTCCCGCGCGCCACGCGAAGCCAGCCAGACCACCACGGGGGCGACGATGAGCGTGCAGGCCACGGTCACCGGGACCTGCTGGGTGAGCGTCGAGACCGTGACCCGCGGGTCGGACAGCAGCCCGCTCACTGCCGCGGCCAGCAGCGGCGCGAGCAGCACGCACAGCACGACGGTGACGACCTTGTTGCCCACGCCCCGCCCGGCCAGGTAGCCCACCAGCGCGAACACGAACGCGTACAGCCCCGCCACGTGCGCCGTCGGCGGCGCGAGATCGACGAGCAGCCCAGCCCCGAACCCGAGCACCGCCCCGGCGGCGGGCCCGCGCGCCAGGGCGGCCCCCACGACCGCCAGCAGCACCAGGTCGGGCGCTCCCCCGGCCGGCAGGCGCAGCCGGTTCACCAGGACGAACTGCACCAGCAGCGCCACCACCACGGCCACGACAGCCGTCATCGCGTCCCCTCCCTCCGCGGCAGCACCGCGTCTCTCGGGTCGCGCGCGGGCGGCTGCACCACCACGCCGACCACGTCCAGCGCGGTCATGTCCGCGTACGGGCGCGCGTACGCGGTCCTCGTCAGCTCGCCCGACGCCGGCTCCACCCGCTCGACCACCCCGATCGGCACCCCGGGCACGTACGGCGCGCCCCGGTGCGAGCCGAAGCTGACCAGGCGCGAGCCCCGCAGCACGGGCGCCGTCGCGTCGAGAAGCTGGAAGCGCAGCAGCCGGCCGTGCTCTCCCACGCCGTGCACCACGCCGATCTCCCGGCCCTGCTCCAGGCGGGCGCCGGCCGCCGAGGCGGGATCGCTCAGCAGCACCACGCTCGACGTGCGCGGGCTCGCGTGCACGACCCGGCCGACCAGCCCGTCGCCGTTGATCACGGTCATGTCGGCGCGGACGCCGTCGTCGGTGCCGGCGTCGAGCTCGACCGCCTCCTCGAACCCGGGCTGGCCGCGCCTGGCGATCACGTTGGCCGGCACCACCTTGTAGCCGCCGAGCGAGGCCAGCCCGAGCATCCGTTTCAGCTCCGCGGACCGCATGGTGTCGACCTTGCCGGCGGCCAGATCGGCACGGAGCCGCGCGTTCTCGCGGCGGAGCCTGGCGATGCTCTCCTGGGCGGCGGGAGCCCCGGCGAGGGCCTCGACGAATCCGGTGACCGGCCCGAACACCGTCGCCCCCGCCTGCTCGGCCGTGCCGAACACCCACGAGCCGGCCGCGCGCAGCGGCTCCAGCGGCGAGCCCTCCCCCGCCCTGTGGTCGACGGTCAGGATGACCAGCGCCGCCGCCAGAAGAGTTCCCAGGATCAGCCGTGCCTGGCGCGAGTCCCTCATCAGCGCCGCGACTCCGGAACCAGGACCTGCTGCAGCGCCTCGAAGTCCTCCACGCACCGGCCGGTGCCCAGCGCGACCGAGTCGAGGGCGTTCTCCACCAGGTGTACGGGCATGCCCGTTTCCTGCCTGAGCCGTTCGTCCAGGCCCTTGAGCAGCGCGCCGCCGCCGGTCAGGGCCAGCCCCCGGTCCATCAGGTCGCCGGACAGCTCCGGCGGGCACAGGTCGAGAGTCGACCTGACCGCGTCGGCGATGGCGTTGACCGGCTCCTCGATGGCCTTGCGGATCTCCTCGGCCGACACGATGATCGTCTTCGGCATGCCGCTGACCAGGTCACGGCCGCGCACCTCGGCGTGCGCCTCCTCGCCGTCGGCCCAGGCCGAGCCGATCGTCATCTTGATCTCCTCGGCGGTGCGCTCGCCGAGCATGAGCGAGAACTCCTTCTTGACGTACGTGATCACCGCCTGGTCCAGCTCGTCGCCGCCGACTCTGATGGACTTGCTGGTGACCACGCCGCCCATGGAGATGATCGCCACCTCGGTGGTGCCGCCGCCGATGTCGACGACCATGTTGCCGGTGGGCTCGTGCACCGGCAGCCCGGCCCCGATCGCCGCCGCCATCGGCTCCTCGACGATGTAGACCTTGCGCGCCCCGGCCTGGTAGCCCGCCTCCTTGACGGCCCGCTGCTCGACGCCGGTGATGCCGCTGGGCACCGCGATGATGATGCGCGGTTTGGAGAGATGGCGGCGTTTATGCGCGCGTTGGAGGAAATATCGCAACATCCGCTCGGTGACCTCGAAGTCCGCGATCACCCCGTCCTTGAGCGGGCGGACCGCCACGATGTTGCCGGGCGTACGGCCGATCATGCGTTTGGCCTCGATGCCCACGGCGACGATCTTCTCCGTGGCGGTGTTGATGGCGACGACCGACGGCTCGCTGAGCACGATGCCGCGGCCGCGCACGTACACCAGCGTGTTGGCGGTGCCGAGGTCGACCGCCATGTCACGGCCGAGAAAGGCGAGCTTGCTACCCATGGGGAACGGAGCCTTCCCGTGACGTTCGCAAAGGACTAAGGACTCACGACCGAATCCAATGCCGCTATGACTACGGACTGAATTCGAATCGTAACGTGACGTACCCACCTGCCCGCACACTGAGCCCGTGCGCCCCACAAAAATCTCAAGTCCCTGCGCGCACCGCGATTTTGCCCGGATTGCGCGCTACCACCCGCGTCCTCGGGTAGGCCCCGTAAACGACGAATGCCCGCGAGGCTTCAGAGCCTGCGGGCACTCGGGCGAGCCGTGGACCTCAGAACCGGTCGGGGAAGAAGATCTTGATCTCCCGCGCGGCCGACTCGAGCGAGTCGGAGCCGTGGACGACGTTCTCGCCGATCTCCAGGGCGTGGTCGCCGCGGATCGTGCCGGGAGGCGACTTCACCGGGTCGGTGAGCCCCGCCAGCGAACGGAACGCCTCGACGGCGCGGTGACCCTCGGCCACCAGCGCCACCAGCGGCCCGGAGGTGATGAACTCGACGAGCTCGCCGAAGAACGGCCTCTCGGAGTGCTCGGCGTAGTGGGCCTTGGCGGTCTCGACGTCGAGGGTGCGCAGGTCCATCGCCACGACCTTGAGGCCCTTGCGCTCCATGCGGGCGATCACGTCACCGATCAGGCCGCGCTTCACCCCATCGGGCTTGATCAGGACAAGAGTGCGCTCGGACACTTCGGGTTCTCCTTCGAACTGGGTCGCGGATGCGGGCTACGAGCACGGCCTGGCCCGGGATGCTCCGCCGCACAGGCCATCGCGAAGCTGCGGCACAGCTTACCGCCCCACGCCGGTCACCTCGTTTCCCGGCGGCTCAGGCCCCGCCCTCGGGCGACTGCGCGGGCGGCGGCACCGGCGGCATCTCACCGCCCCCGCCCGCCTGCCCGTCCTCCGCCGGCGTCGTACGGATCGCCGCGCCGGCCCCGCCGTCCGCCGCCGGCGCCCGGCGCGACATGACGGACACCAGGACGATCACGGCCACGGCCAGGAACCCCCCGACCAGCGCCCAGAGATGCAGAACACCGACGTAGCTGTCGACGAACTCCTGCCTCGAACTCTGGTCGAGCAGCGTCTTCTGCATCCCGGTGCCCAGAAGGTAGCCGGCCAGCACGCCGGGGAAGCAGAGCGCCAGGCCGAACATGGCCGCCCCCGCCCCCACGTCGGCGAGCGCCGCCGTCAGCGCCACGGACGCGCCGACCGCGAGCAGCGTGAACGGCACGACCAGCACCAGTCCTTCCGCCGAGGGCACCAGCACGCGCACCGAGCACAGCCCGGCGACCATGGCGAGCAGGCCGAGCTGCGTGAGCCACTGGCTGGACGCGGCCGACACGCGCACCGCGACCGCCGCCACCACCCCCAGGACGCCCGCGACGCAGAACGGGACCCACAGCCCCTTCAGCCCCGGCCCGCCCATGCCGCCCATCTCCACATACGTCACCTGGGCGACGCTGGGCAGCAGCACGACGCCGACCGCCACCATGGTGTACGCGAGCGTACGGCTCTCCCGGGCGCCGATGGAGGCCAGGGCGAGCAGTCCCACCATGGCGAGCGCCGCCAGTGTGATCATCAGCCCGCCGTGCCAGTCCTGGCTCGCGGCGCCGATGGCCACGGCCGCCACCCCGGCGGCGGGCACGATCGCGAGCAGGACGCGGCTGCGCTCCTCGGGCCGCGGGCCCGGCGTGGACGGCCGCCCGCGCAGCAACCAGAGCATGAGATACACGGCGGCGAGCGCCAGCGCGATGCCGCTGAGCAGCGGATAGGGCTGCAGCGTGACCCGCCACTCCGTCGCTCCGGCGAGCGGCCAGAGCGCGAGCGCCTGGGCACCGAGCAGGCTCAGCGCCAGCGTGCCGGCCCACAGGCCGCGCAGCCACCGCGGCCGGTCCCACACGGCGACCAGCGTGGCGGGCACGAGCAGCCCGGCGCCGACACCGTGGGCGACCCGCAGCACGCCGACCACGAAGGCCGAGTCCGCGTAGCCGCCGGCCGCGTCGGCGACGGCCAGCAGCGCCAGCCCCGCGACGAGCAGGTGGGCGGCCTTGACCCGGCGCAACGCCATGGCCGCGAGCGGCACGGCCAGCATCATCGCCGGCAGGGCGAGCCCGTGGGCGCGCATGAGCCCGACCCGGTCGATGCCGGCGGGCAGCAGCTCGGCGACGACGGACACGGTATTGGGAATGGCGACGATCGCCAGCGGCAGCGCGGCCACGATGAGCAGACCGAGCACGGCGTCGAGCACAGGCGCCGGACCTGCGTGCGGCTCGGCCTCTGGGGACCGATGAATCGGGGGGACGGCCATGACGCCCGACTTTAGCGGGAAGTCACGCCCTCGACACGGCGAGCGACGATAATCGCGGTGACCCAGAGCGCGGCGAAGATCGTCCCGAGGAAGAACATCGCCGGCACGAGGAACCCCATGGCGATCGCCAGCACCTGCGCCACGCTGCCGAGAACGTAACCGATGGGCCGCTTGAGCAGCCCGGTGGCGATGACGCAGAACACGGCCAGGCCGATGCCGGTGGTCACCGCCAGCGCGGGCGTGATCCCGCCGATGGTGATCATCACCGGCGTGGCGAGGCCGACCACGATCGCCTCCATGCCGAGCACACTCGCGCCCAGCCGCCGCATGCCAGGAGTCACCTGGAAGCCGAGCAAGCCCATCACGCACCCTCCGCCTTCAGCAGGACCCGCGCGTCACCCACCGTGACCACCGACCCGGTGATCAGCACGCCGGTGCCGGCGAACTCGCCATCCGCGTCGGCGATGCCGATGGCCCGGTCGATGGCGTCGTCGAGACGCTCGGTGACGTGCACGCGCTCCTCGCCGAAGACGGACTCCGCCAGCGCCCCGAGCTCTGCGGCCGGCATCGAGCGCGGCGACGAGTTACGGGTGACGACGACCTCGGCGACCATCGGCTCCAGCAGCTCCAGCAGCCCTTCGACGTCCTTGTCGGCCATGACCGCCACGACGCCGACGACCTTGGGGAAGTCGAACGCCTCGTGCATCGCGTCGAGCGTCGCCTGCATGCCGCCCGGGTTGTGCGCGGCGTCCAGCACCACCGTAGGGTTGCGCCGCACCACCTCCAGCCTTCCCGGCGAGGACGCCTGCGCGAACGCCGCACGCACCAGCTCGACGTCGAGCGGGTCGTCGCCACCGGTCAGCGCCTCGACCGCGGCCAGCGCGCAGGCGGCGTTGCTCGCCTGGTAGGCGCCGTAGAGCGGCAGGTAGACGTCGTCGTACACGCCCTTGAGCCCGCGGAAGGTGATCAGCTGCCCGCCGATGGCGACCTCACGCCCGAGCACCCCGAACTCCAGGCCCTCGCGCGCCACCACCGCCCCCACGTCGGCGGCCCGCCGCATCAGCACCTCGGCCGCGGCAAGCTCCTGCTGCGCGAACACGGCGGTGGCGCCAGGCTTGATGATGCCGGCCTTCTCCTGGGAGATGCTCGGGATGTCGGGGCCGAGCCTGTCGGTGTGGTCGAGCGAGATCGGCGTCACGACCGCCACCGTGCCGTCGGCGACGTTCGTCGCGTCCCAGGAGCCGCCCATGCCCGCCTCGACCACGGCCACGTCGACCGGCGTGTCGGCGAACGCCGCGAACGCCATGGCGGTCAGCAGCTCGAAGAACTGGATGCGCCGCCCGCCCTGCGCGTCGGTCAGCTCTACGAAGGGCTCGATCTCCTCATAGACCTGGGCGAAGCGCTCCTCGCTGAGCGGCTCGCCGTCGACGGTGATCCGCTCGCGCATCGACGACAGGTGCGGGCTCGTGAAACGGCCCACCCGGAGGTTGCGCTCCCGCAGCAGGCTCTCGATCAACCTCGCCGTGCTGGTCTTGCCGTTCGTGCCGGCGATGTGTATGACCTGGTAGGCCCGCTGAGGCGAGCCGAGCAGGTCCAGAAGGGCCGCGATCCTGTCGAGCGTCGGCTCGAAATCCCACTCGACGCCGCGCTCCAAGATCGCGCGTTCAACCGCACGAAAGTCCACCCCTCAACCCTACTGACCACCGCGACCCCTTTACTCACAACCCCCCGACGGTGGATCGGACCGAAACGCTCGATCTCGCCTCATTGCGCCTCCTTGACAGGCTGTCATCGACAAACGCAAAGGGCCTCGGCATGCTTGCCGAGGCCCCAGAAAACAAGAAAAGCCCCGAAACCATAGCCTCAGGGCTCACCACAAGAAAAGCCCCGAGGCCGAAGCCTCGAAACCCCCATAAACAAAAAGCCCCGAAGCCGCAGCCTCGAAGCCCTTGATGAAACAGAGAAGACTCCGAAGCCGTAGCCTCGGGGCCCTCACGAAACAAGGAAAGGCCCCGACACTAGTGTCGGGGCCCTTCCCATATGAAAATTGTCCGGCGGTGACCTACTCTCCCACACCCTCCCGAGTGCAGTACCATCGGCGCAGAGAAGCTTAACTTCCGGGTTCGGAATGTAACCGGGTGTTTCCTTCCCGCCATAACCGCCGTAACCCTCCGAAACACACAAACCACAGGGTTTGCTGTCTCAGAATTGCCTAGTGGACGCGAGCAAAACTCAAAAAGAATGCTTTGTGGTCAAGTCCTCGGCCTATTAGTACCGGTCAGCTCCACACGTTACCGCGCTTCCACCTCCGGCCTATCAACCCGGTCGTCTACCGGGA